>CALLPU010000177.1 GCA_938016235.1 uncultured Granulosicoccus sp.
CAGTTTATCGACACTGCTGGAAACGCTTATATCAATCGTCAACCAGTCTACGTTTTTATCACAGGAAAAAAACAACTCAAAGTCGCCACGCACCCTACCCACAGCCAAACCAGTCGGGCATTTGAGCCTAAAGGGCTTTTAGTCACATACGCGTTTCTGGAGGATCCATCGCTTGTTGCCAAGTCCTACCGCGAAATAGCTCGGATTTCCGGAGTAGCCGTCGGAACGGTCGGTTGGGTTATCTCAGCTTTAAAAGCTGGGCAGTATATCAACAGCGATGCCAGCACTAGCAAACGACGCATCACCAATTATCATAAACTGCTGGATCGATGGGTATCAGCCTGGCCTGAAAAGCTCAAACACAAACACTTGTTGGGCAAGTTCACCACAAAGGACCCACACTGGTGGAAACACACGAACATTCAGCTTTACGAAGGATTCTGGGGCGGTGAAACTGCCGCGGCTCTCTACACGAATCATCTGCAACCTCAGATCGCAACCGCCTACATACCTAAGAACAATCTCAACAAACTGATTCGAGATACGCGCCTGAGCAAAGCAAACGATGATAGACACAACAACGAACCCCAAATTTATCTCTACTCCCCTTTCTGGAGTACCTCCATACACAGCGGCCTAGCGGTTAGCAAAAAACAGAACTTGCACAGCGAAGTGTTGGAGCACCAACCGGCAGAGATAGAAACCACAGTCGGATTGGCAAAACCCATTATTGTTTATGCAGATTTGATCGCAACTGGCGACCCTCGAAATCTCGAAACAGCGCAACTACTACGCGATGAGTACATTACTGAACCTGACGGGACAACTTGACGCCGAAACTGTTAATACGCTGTCTGACGTCAATGAGGTTGCAACGCAACTCAACATTCCTTACATCATTGTGGGCGCAACGGCGCGGGACTTGATACTACACCATGGGTACGGAGCGGCAATACAGCGAGCTACAAGTGATATAGATTTTGCCGTGCAAGTTGATTCATGGGATACGTTTGAAATGGTAAAGCGGGAATTATGCACAAGAAACTTTACCGAAACACCCATGCAGCATCGTCTTACAAATTCAACAGGAAAGCCTATCGACATATTGCCATTTGGTCCACAAGTACAAAACAACTCAACAATCGCTTGGCCTCCGAACGGCAATATTGTCATGAACGTACTAGGATTCCAAGAAGCTTGCGACAACGCGCAATCAATTGTCATTCGAGAAACACCCTACCTTGCATGTCCAGTCGTAACGCCAGAGGGTTTTGCAATTCTCAAACTGATTGCCTGGCAAGATCGTCCTAAGCCCGAAAGACTTAGAGACGCCAGTGATGTCGGTTACTTGTTTTCCGTCTTTAGACGCCTAGACACTTTTATCGAGAAGTTATACAGCGACAACAATATAGGTGATTTGGAACGATATGAGTGGGACACCGATTTGGCAGTCTGCTTTCTTCTCGGAAAGAACTGTAAAACGATTGCCTCCGATCAAACAAAGGCTCAGATACTAAAACTACGGCACTACTCCAACGATAGAAACGTTTCAAGAATTGCAGAAGAAATTCAAACAGGTAATGCAAGCGATAACTTGAAATTCGTTGAAGCGTTTATGGACGGATTATCTTCTTGAGACTGGAAACGCAAACTGTATTAGCGCGTTAGCTTAGTTATCGACAGTGTTTTGGAAGTTGCCGATGCGGCCCCTGTGGCATAAAATTCGCGAGGGCGACGCAATGGTGCGGAAAGCTTGGCCGTTCGGCGAAGACTGAGCCAGAATTGAAAACTCATGCTTAGGGCAACTTACAATGGTCGCCAGCGCCAGACTCAAACTCCCTCCACTCAGTGTCGGCAGTTCGGTCATATTTCAATCGATGTTGGATGTTCGCGGTATGGGAAATCACTGAATGGTGGCCAGGGACAGAATCGAACTGCCGACACGGGGATTTTCAGTCCCCTGCTCTACCGACTGAGCTACCTGGCCATCAGGTACTTGCGAAGCCGTGTATTAGACCTTCTGGAAGCCGAGGAGTCAACACTCCTGCAGGAGAAAATCCGCTCTGGTTCAACCTGGGGGGCCCTGCCCCTTGGTTTCATCAGGGTTTGAGCACCGGCTCGTCCTGCAGAACGCGCAAGGGGCCAATAATCAGGGCCGGAACCTGTACCGCTTCGATGGGCACTTCCAGCTTGTCCAGTGCCGCAAACCATCCATCAATTTCCTCAGGCAACAGGCCATAACGGCTGTCTATTCGGGCCAGATGCTCGAAAAAGGCATCCGCAGGCTCTCCTACCCACGCGGCACCCGCCAGGCGGTAGAACACCAGTGAATCGGGCGCTGTCCGTACTACAGCCGTCACAGAGTCGTCCAGCCCCATCAAGTAGGCACAATCGCGCCCCTCACTCAGGCAGAAATCACTGAATTCATACAGCCTTCGGCTCAGTAACCGGTTCTCTGACAATTCTGATTTTCCCAGATCCGCGGAACCAGCACTCCACCCCGACTCGTTCTGCCGCAACAGGCGCAACGTGCCACCTTCCAACGCGTTAACCAGCTCCGTTGTCTCTAAGCTCCCTCGCCCATGATTGGCCAGGTCATACCGTGAATTGGCCTCTGCCAACTCAGCCAGTCGCGCGTTCAGAGGAGCTTCACTGGCTTCTGCACGAGTGGCTATCAATGCCAACGCCTCACGCCCCATCCTGCCACTATCGAATTTAAGATAGCCCAGATCCAGCTCATCTGCCGTAGTGCGGCCATCGTTAAAGCGCACCATCTGATCAGCCACACCTATCCGGTCTGGGTCCAGAAGCGGTGTTAGCAGCACCAACGCCACTACCGTGCAAATACCCGCCATGACCAGATTCACTTTTGGGATGACGGTACGCGGTTGCCGAACAGCCGCCCAGAAATACCCCAGGCCATACAACACGCACAGTGCAACCGTAACGGCTGCCAGTACTCGCTCACCGGTCCAGCCATGTTCTGTTATTCGAATCCACAATGCATAGGCCGCCAGCAATGCCAAGGGCAACACCATGGCCGCCATACCACGCGTCAAAACCTGCTGAAACAGGGTTAGAGGCTCCTCACCATCGCCTATGCGCGCAGAACACAGCGCCACCGCGATAACCGCCGCTGCCGTCACCGTTAACGCAATGCTGACCCCGGTATCCAGATTCTCGATACCCAATACAGCAACCAGCACCACAAACACAGCACTTACCGGCAACATCACAACAATCAACACCCACAACAACGCCAGTATCAGCGCACGGGTGCCCAGCACAATCGTATCGCTCTGCCTTGTCACACCAATGGCCGTGGCAAACGCAGCACCTGCCCAAACACCCACCAACGGTGTTTGAAATACCAGCGAGCTCAACTGCACACCCACTGTGGAAAACAACGCCACTGATAACCCCATCAAGGCTGCTACCAGCGCCGTAAAGGCCAGACCAATAACCACACACACGGTCTGGTTCCAGGCCAGCTCAAACAAGGTGGCATAGTGCGTAACGGGTTTGCGTCGCTGCCAGCGCGTCCGATAAAAAGGCAGCAGCACAAAGATCACACTCAGCGCGCACACAATTCCAGTAAAGACCACGCGTTCAGACACCCAGATTTCAGTTGACGCACCCACCGAGTCCCTGGCATCGGTTAGCAACAACGCTGACAACACGATGCCCAGAACCACTGATACCGCAATACTGCGCCAGCGATCGTTCGGTACGGTTATCAGATACACGCACGTAGGCGCTATCGCCAGAAACCACAGCGCAAAGCCTGGCCAGTTCAACACGTTGGCATCAATAGACGCGGCAATACTATAGAAGGCCAGACCCTGCAACGCGCCAGGAATCAGGAAGTGTGTCAGCAACTGCACCCAGTGGGTAACCGGCTGATGATCAGTGACGGTATTCATGCGAGTAGAGTAACCCGTTGGCCGTTAGGGTCGCGACGGAAAGTGGTTCTCGATCCGATCAATTCCAGTTAAAAAATGATGTAAAAGGAAAGTGCGCTTCAGCCTTCAACGCTGCGTGACCGCAGCCACACGGCTCACACCACAACGTCCCAACCCAGCCAGCAACAACATGAGCGGCAACCAGGACAGGGCCCCACTGCCAGTTCTAACCACACCACCTGTCACGCTGCCGTTGCCGCTGGTGGCACCATCCGTATCACCAGACGTTGTACCTGTGGTGCCTCCACCGGTACTGCCGTTCGTTCCGGTATCGCCACCCGTTGTGCCACCCGTTGTGCCACCATCCGTGCCACTGCCCGTACCGCCCGTTGTCCCACCGCTTGTACCACCATCTGTCCCGCCACCGGCGACATCGCTTGGCCGGACTACCGGATCGGTATTCAACGGATACGGAGCGGTATAACCTGGTGTCTGCGGGTTAGTGGGATCTGTTGGCGTACCCACTGGCAATGGGTTAGGACCGGTCGGGTCTGCACGCTCGTTGAAAGCCAGTGGTACAGCTTCTATTCCCAGGCTCAAGCCTGCAGCCGGAAAACCGGTGGACACAGTCCCTGCTGGCGCCACAAGGGGTGCGGGTGCGCGCACTGCACCGGTGTCTTTTCCGTAGAACACATAGGTTTCTCCCTGACCGGATGCACCAATGATCACATCATCACGACCATCGGCATTGAAGTCGCCTGCACCAGCCAGAGAAACGCCATAGTAGTCGGTTGTGCCGGTTCCGTTTATTCGAAAACCGTTGGCGCCATCCAGATCGGACAAGCGTAGCCGTGCCGGAAACGCACTGGTGGACCCATAGATGAAATACACCTGACCCACACCTTTGCGTTGTGCCGTGATGATGGTGTGTGATGCACCCACCATCAGGTCATCGATACCATCGCCATTGATATCACCCGCCGCATCCAGATCAACACCAGCCATATCGCCCCAGATAGGTTGATCCTGCTCAATCGGTATAACGCCTCCACGCATGCCTCGCAACACCAGACCGTTAACACCATTCAAATCACCCGCCACTACCGAGCCTGTACTGGCAAAGTTGCCGCCGAACAGCACATACACCTCACCGGGATAGGCACTGGGTACACCGAACGGGCCTTTACCCGGTGAGCCAATGGCGATGTCGTCTATCCCATCGTGGTTAAGATCACCTGCAGGGCCTACTGAGGCACCCGCCATAGCCTGTATGTCTCTTCCCTTGAAGACAAATCCGTTACCTGCATCCAGGTCGGCCAGACTTAGCACAGCGGGAAACGTGTCACCGCCAAGAATCAGATAGGCAGCGCCCGCTTCGGCCTTACCGTCTGAGGTTTGATTGGGCGCTCCGATCAGCACATCATCAAAACCATCGTGGTTGAAGTCACCCGCACCGGATACGTAGCGCCCCGTTCTATCCTGCGCGCTGATCCCGATCACGGCAAAGCCGTTGGTACCATTGAGTGTGCCAGGTGAAAACGTGGCTGGGAAACCGGAAGTCTTGCCATAGATAACGTAACTGATACCAGCTCCAGTCAACCCATTGGGTGTGGCGTTGGCGTTACCCACTATGAAGTCAGCCAGGCCATCACCGTTCACATCACCAGCGCGTTTGATGTCTGTCGCCGCGGACCCGAACACGAATCCATTGCTGCCATCCAGGCTGGTGACATCAAGCGTGCGAGGAAAACGGGTACGTGAACCAAACACCACGCGCGTACCCGTCAGTGAACCCACCGCGATATCATCCAGACCATCACCGTTGATATCACCGATTCCCGCCAGCACAGAGTCGTTGACGTCATCGTTCTGTATAACAAACCCACTCACACCATCGAGTTGCTGGCCATTGAGTACACCGTTGTTGCCACGCGTGGGGCCGAATACGATGCGCACAGCCGCAACGCCACCACCCACGGCAACATCATCCAGCGTATCGCCATTCACATCACCCAATCTGTCTACCGGGCCGCCGCGATCGATCACCAGCTGATCATTCTGATCGAGGCGAAAGCTGTCGATAACCGGATCATAACTCTGCGCATGAGCCAGGCTTGCTGTGCACAGCAGCGCGAGCAGCGCCAACGCTGCGCACGGAATGACGGGATATGAATGCATGAGCGATCTCATAGTTGGTTGCCCACTCAACGACACGCATTAGGCAATGGAAAGTAGCTGGCGAGTTTTGCCGGAAGTGTAGCGATGTGCACTCATCAATAGGGTGAGAACCGGCCCTAAAAGTGAGCAAGGACACATGAAAAAACGCAGGTTGTTGAAAGCCGTCTCTCTACAGCGTTGTTATGACAACGTGTCTCATCGACTGTGAACCAGTCAACACACTCCATGACGAAGTTGACAGTTACAACAGACAGCGTCCCAGCTGGAAAATTCGCAGGCGCAATACCGTGGAGTTAAACCCTGCGAGCTGACAAACAGGCTAGCGCGGC
>CALLPU010000178.1 GCA_938016235.1 uncultured Granulosicoccus sp.
CTGAAATACGCCGTCTTTACTCTCATGCTCGACCTTGCCGAGATTGATGCCCTGGCTGATGCCCACTGGCTGTTTTCTCGCAACCGTTTCAACCTGTTTTCTTTTCGGGATCGGGATTTTGGTGAACACCATCACGAATCCCTGACTGACTATGTTCATCGGAAACTGATCGAGGCCGGCATTCACACGATGCCCACACGCATCCAGCTAAGTTGTTATCCGGCGGTGCTGGGGTATGTATTCAATCCGCTGAGCCTTTTCTACTGCCTGGATGAGCAGGGAGAGTGCTTCGCCATTGTCCATGAAGTCCATAACACGTTCGGAGAACGCCACGCGTATGTGCTGCCGGTTAGCCAGAATGACGCCAATGCCGGGTCCTGGATCCACCAGCATGTGGACAAGCAGTTGTTCGTTTCACCTTTTGCGCACATGGGCATGCAGTATCAGTTCAGGCTTAACCAGCCCGATCAGCGTCAGGTTGTCGTGATCAGGGCATCCGATGAAAACGGCGTGCTCATTACCGCAAGCTACACCGCGGAGCGCAGGCCAATCAGTACTGCCCGATTACTGCGGTACTTCATGATTTACCCGTTGCAGAGCATGAAGGTTGTTGCAGGAATCCACTGGGAAGCGTTAAGGCTTTATCTGAAGGGTGTTCCGTGGTTCAAACACCAGCCTAAAAGCATCACTTGATACACCGAATTGCGAAAGAATAAAAATAATGTCAGATCTTGAGAATCAATCCATAGGCCCTGCGTTACCCGCGGGCTATCGACTGCATCGGGTGCTCGGCAGCCTGATTGGCCGGCGATTCGACCATTTGCTGGACGGTATCAAGATCGGTCAGCTGAGTATGACCTGGCCAGACGGGCACACCACACGGCATGGGACACGTTCAGACGACCCTGCACAGAACGCCCACCTGGTGCTGAACAACTTCAAGCCTATTCGTCAGGTGTTGCAATTTGGCGAAAACGGGTTTGCCGAAAGCTACCTGCGGGGAGACTGGACCACCGACAGCCTGCGCAACCTGTTCACTGTGATCATGAACAATGAAGGAGAGGTGGCAGCAGTCACGGCCGGTAGCCGTCTTGCGCGCATGATCAACTCCATTCGGCATGGCAGAAACCATAATTCTCTGCGCGGCAGTCAGCGCAACATCGAGTTCCACTATGACTTGGGCAACCCTTTTTACAAGCTCTGGCTAGATAACACCATGAGCTACTCATCTGCGGTTTTCGAAGCAGATGAATCGTTGGAAGCAGCCCAGGAAACCAAGCTGGTGAAGGTGGTTGATGCGTTGAAACCGGCTGCCGGCGCCAGAGTGCTGGAGATAGGATGTGGTTGGGGAGCCATGGCGCACAAGTTGGCCACGGCAGGTGAGTGTCGGGTGGAGGGTATCTCCCTGTCACAGGAGCAGCTTAAATACGCCAGACAGAACAACAGCGTTGTGGCTGCAACAGGTCACCTCGGCAGCACGGAATTTCGCTATCAGGATTATCGCGAAGTTCAGGGCAAATTCGACCACATCGTCTCCATCGAAATGTTTGAAGCGGTGGGCGAGCAGTATTGGGCTACCTACTTCAGCAAACTCGCCGAGTTGCTTGAACATGGCGGCTCTGCCGTGCTGCAGGTGATCACCATTGCAGAAGAGCGGTTCGAAGAATACCGTGCCAGTCCCGATTTCATTCAGCGCTATATATTCCCCGGCGGCATGCTGCCCAGCAAGGAGCGCCTGCGTAACCTGATTGACGAGGCAGGGTTTGATCTGGTGGATACAGACTGGTTCGGTCACAGCTACGCGATCACGCTCGAACGTTGGCGTGAGCGTTTTGATCAGGTTGCCCGCGACGTCACCGCGCAAGGCTTTGATGAGCGCTTCTTGCGTATGTGGCGGTACTACCTGAGCTATTGCGAGACAGGATTCCGATTCGGCAGAACCGATGTGGGTCAGCTCCTGCTGTGCAAGCGATAAACTTTGTTGCCGTAGCTGACATCGAGTGCGTTACGCTGCACCGGACTGTTGGCTGCAAACCGCTGTACCTCTCTAAGGCAGACGCCGAGACGCCCCGGTATCTGATCTGAGGAATAGGCCACACCGTACAGGCACCATGCGCGGCAAGCTGTAGAAAAACCGGTTGCTCATGGCATCAATCGGTCGGGATATCATGAAGGCAATGGGTACGATGAACCTAAGATTCCTGTGTACCGCCGCGCTCCTGGCGTCATTCTGTGGAGTATTGAGCGGGTGTTCAGATATGAAGATAGACGAGGTGAGTAGCCCAACGCCAACGTTCGATTTCACAGAGTTTTTCTCTGGTCATACGCGTGCCAGTGGGTGGTTCTCTGATCGATTCGGCAAGCCCAGAAGACATTTCTGCGGTGATTTTCTAGGTACGCAGGATGGTTCGGTATTTGTGCTCGACGAAAAGCTGTACTACACCGACGGTGTTTATGAGGAGCGTGTGTGGCGGGTTGAAATTTCGGACAGCGGTGTGTTTCGGGCCGAATCAGACTCTCTGGTGGGTGCTGCCACGGGTCAATTGACCGGTAACATGCTGGCGATGGAATACGCCATGAACGTGAAAATCGAAGAAGATCGTGAATGGGAGCTGGACATGAAGGACTTTATGATTCTGCAGCCAGACGGCAGCCTTCACAACATCACGCACGTGCACAAATGGGGCATTCGCATTGGCACGGTATCTACGCAATACCAGCATCATGATGGTGATTCTCTGTGCACGACACTTAGCGGTCAGGCCGCAGAGTAGGGTAGCCTCGGCATCAGCCTGAGCATGAGAACTCAGGAACTGCTTCGTACGTTGCCCGTTTAATACTGAATATTCCGTCCATTCGCGTTTGACGAGCGAGCTCGGTATCCGCAGCGATGGCCTTTACCCAACAGGTGCGCAGGGTGTGAGCGAACTCGTCCCATGACATGCCATGATCTGACGCGGTGTTGTTGGCAAGGTGGCGGGAGCAGACAAGCGGTAGTGACGGCGTGTACGGTGTTGTTCCTATTGTGTGCAGTGATTCAGCACTCGGCTCATAGCGTTTTGCCAGGTCCCACGACAGCGGATCAACGGCACACAGATCAGCAGAATGTTCTGCCACTGCTCGTATGGACGCCCTATGACTTCCTGTCTCCAGCGGCGTTGATTCAAACTGACCGTCGCTCAACATCTTTTCCGCGTGGAACGCATTCAGCAGAGCATGACAGCCAGATTGCGAATGTTGGGAGTTGATGGCGATACGCCGGTGTCGGTATTGAGAAACATGCGTACTGGAATCATCCCTGCGGACCAGCACGGCACTGGCGTAGTATCCGTTTCGACACAGTGGCACAGCGTAGCCAGGCGTGCCAATGAGTTGTACCTGATCTTTCAGGATGTGCACCAGCGGATACCCGCAGGTCTGTGATAGCAAGGTCTGGGGATGAAGCCACTCTCCCATCGGCTCACCTCTGGAGAGTGATGCCGGCAACCCGCCAATACCTGATTGGTGCAGCTGTGTTTTGAGCAATTCCCAGAATTGATCGTTGAAGGGCTGCTGTTCGGGCCAGTCGTACATGGGCAGGCTCACGTGATAATCAGCCATGCCGCTGCCCCCTGGAGGCGTCACGCTGATCGGTCATTCGGGTGAGTTCTCAGCACCGGATGCGCCACCGGATAACGCGGGCGGAATGCATGGTGCCGGAAAAGCATCCAATACCCTTGGATCATGTGATCTCCCGACTGTGTTGCATAGCGTTCGCGGTAGCGATGCGGTATGTGGTACCAGGGCAGGTTGGGATCGTCATGATGCACTCTGTGGTAGTTATTGTTCAGGTACAGCAATCCCATGAATTTACCCGAAGAGACTATCGCCGAGCGTTCCTCGATCTGCTCCTTGGGTAAATGCTCCGCATAAGCGCGCAATAGAAGCAGAGCGGTAGCCGGCCACACCGCTAACAGCAGGTAAGTGAGTATGGAGACGCCCAGAATATCTAGCCATAGTAGAACGGGAGTAACACCGATGAGGTGCTTGACCCAGCTGTGCAACACACCCGGGCTCCTGTTGCGCAGCAGTTTCCACTCATTCTTGAACAAGCGCACATACATGATCCACGGTCCGAGCACGATTCTGCCCAACAGCGTGTTGTTGGCAATCAACAGTCTTTGATGGGGTGCAGACAGTTGCCGCCAGTCGCCAGCAGCCATGAAGTAGCTTTCGGTGTCGTCAAACGGATCGGTCAGCAACCAGTCGCGATGATGCTTCAGGTGTAAGTCTTCAAACCGCTCAAAAGGCAATAGAAGCCCGATGGCAAGAGATGCCAGAGTCGAGTTAAACGTTTGCCAGCGAGTTGGGTGGCCATGGATGACTTCATGCTGCAGTGAGGAGTGCTGCGTCAGCAGTAGCCATAAAAAAACATAGGGCCACCACGCACCGGCACCGATCTGCCATGTCAATAACGCCCACAGGCCATAAACCCCGGCAAACAACATCAGCGTTGGCCACTCGATAGCGTTTAAAAACGACTTGCCTGTCATCACGGCTGGCTGGTCTCCAGAAACGTTGCCACCTGCTGTCTCAAGTCATTGTCTCTTTTTCGCTGTGAGCCCGTTGTGCTCATTGGAAAGTGAATCAGCCCACGATTGGCAAGACGTGACAGCGCCGCATGAGTGTCTTGAGCGCTGCGCTGACCATTGGCAAACTGAGTCAGTAGCGCCTCGTCATGCCGATCGTCGAACCGTTGGGTCTCGTTGGCAGAATCACGCCAGTGTTGGTTGTCCTGATGTATGCGTATGGCTTGTTGTGCAACGCGTGACACGGTTGTATTAAATGACTTGATCACCGCGACTGAATGTAGCCCCGTGCGTGGATTCAAACGGTGCCCCACATGAAATTCGTCATAGTGGTTGGAGCGCCAGAACGCCTTACTGATGGGATCGGCTGCAAAGCTTGCTCCAAATGCCCGAACATCAAGGTCGGCGGAGTCATTCATCAGTGAGGATTCCACCGTCTTGAGCATCATCGACCCCAAGCCGCGCTGGCGGTACGGCGTGTCAATGGAGATTCTGATAACTCTGGCATACCGCTGGCTCAACGCATCTGGGGAATTGGCCATTTGCGCCAGCAGTTGCGGCAAGAGCTGGTGTTGCAGGCGGCGGCGTTTATTGACAATATCCGAATGCAAGGTGGCATCGACACAACCCTCCACACTGACAACGATAACGCCCAGTATGTCTGGCCACTGCTTTGCGTGTAGAACCCACAAGCGCACACCATCACCATCGACCAGGTGCTGCAAGTCCTGGACGGTGGTCTGGTAGTGTGTCTTGCGCAACAGATGAAAAACGCGCCTGAGGGTTATTTCATCTTCCGCCAGTTCCGATTGCGACAGCTCTCGCACAGACAGGGGTAGATACTGGTGCTGGCTGATGTCGATAGGTGTAGCGGCTGCTGACTGATGTTGAGCGTCTGGTGCGGCGCTAAGCACCATTGCATTGATGAAATGCTCAACCGGGTCATCAGCTCCCCATCGCCATGAGACGCGGGGTGTCAAGCAGAGCCTGCGTCGATTCATTGTGTCTATGTGTGCCGTAAAACGGATCTCAAAAGCACGGCCGGCACTTTCGTAACCTTCAACGGTTGTGCAAAAAATAACGTGGTGGTGTAACGAGAGGAGTTTTTCGAGAAGGCTGATCGGCAGGTTGCCCGCTTCATCGACGAGCAAGACGGATGCGGCGGATGTGTCTATTCGGTGTGGATCAACCACCACCCTTTGTGGCGATTTGACGCTGTGATGGAAGCTGTTTAGTGCAGCACTGTTTGCTGCCGTGACGGCGTAATCCCTGTGTTGATCAGTCAACCAGGCTGCGATTTTACCGAGCAGGGTGCTTTTGCCACGGCCTCTACGTCCGGTAATGGTGATACAACCCGGCTCGGAGTCGCTCAGAAAATGGCAGGCTTGCTGGAGCAGTTCGTCCTGCTCGCGCTGTGCTGATTGATATAGAGCGCCTGAGAATTCTCCGGCGTGTGGCGTTGCCAGTGACAGGGCTGTTGTCAGTGCTGACACCTGGAGATTGGCGGAAGCTGCCATACATCGATGGATCGCATTCGGGAATAACGTTTCGTGGTGGTCAAGCAAACGGTAAAAGCGGCGCCCAAAGTGACTGACGTTGTCGGGGTTAGCACAGGACGCCGTGTTTAGTGTTCGGGGAGCCACCAGTAGCAGTACACCACCGGCTTGTACGGTACCTGCCAATGCTGCCAATAATCCGGCATCCAAGGGTTCTGAAAGCTCGTGCACCATCACACGGTACTCTTGCCCCAGCAAATGAGTAATGCGATCTGCGCGATCTGCAATGGTTTGTGCCGGTACGACACATATACCGGGGATGTGTTCAGCGTTGTGGGAGGGAAGCCAGTGTGCTGACGCGTTTTCGAGGCAGACAAGCTTGCGATGCTGCAGGTTCTCATGACCTGTGAATAGAGAACTTGCAATAAGGTTAAATTCCCCGGGATTACTGACAATATGGCGTGACATAAATGTTTTTACTTCACATGTAAAACAGTCGAGTTTGCGTAGACTTCAGTTATCGAAAGTGTGGTGACTTTCGTTATTCCTCCTCCAAGT
>CALLPU010000179.1 GCA_938016235.1 uncultured Granulosicoccus sp.
CACGACAGCGGTTGCTCTCGCCACATGTACTGCAGATGATCTTTCTTGAAAAACCAGGCGTGCCCAACCAGATCCACACGTGTGGCTTCATCATAGTGATGGCCATTCCAGCCCACTTTATTCTTGGACGAGTATCCACCCTCTTCAGGCAGTAATACACCAGAGCCGCCCAAAATGCCGTCGAGCCCGGTGGCGTAGGTATCCAGGCAGTTCTTGAACCAGTGTGGCTGCGGCAGAATGTCGTCGTCGAGCAGGCATACGTAGGGTGTGCGTACCAGATTGGCGATGGCAAATCTACCCCAGAATTTCCAGTTGGAATTGGACACGATTACGCGGTCCACAACGTCGGATACATCCTGCAACGGCATATCGCTATCATTGCACCACACCCAGATTTCAGTGGGCGGCACACTTTGCTGACGCAAGGCATCCACCTGTGCCGCCAGATACTCACCGCGCTTGTACACCGTCAGGATAGCGGTGATGCCGTCATTGCGAACATCGCCGATTTCGGTACCTGATTGCTTGAACGCAAACGTCGGGGCGGTGCTGGTTCGCTGCCGGATCAGTGCCGGTATTTTCACAGACCACCATGATTTTATCCGGGTATTCCACCACCAGCGCAAGCCTTCAACGGGTGTACGCCTGGCACGTCTGGACCGGTCGCGACGTTTGAAGTCACTCATGGCTGTTCATTCACTGTGTGGTTTGTCGGTTGCCTGGCGGATACCACCACGTATCCGTGACAATGATGAGTTCTTCGCATAGCGACCTTTCTCCGCATGCCGAATGCGATACAGGCCAGACACCTTGATCGGTTTGCCATCGTATTCGATAACACGACGGAACACGGTGTCTTCATAGGTTTTTCGCCAACGCTCGGAAGGTTGCTGATACAACTTGATGGAACCGCAATAACCCACCGCACGTGCAACATCACCATGCACAATCTGAAAAGCTCCCTTGGCCTTGGTAATGTTGTTACGCTGGAAAAGTGACGTATCGATGTCCACGGTACCTTGCTCATCTATCGATTGGTTGAGCATCGGATGATCAGGCTGCAGCAAGTCGGTGATACCTTCGTGGTCTGGAAAAACCAGGCCGGTCTGTTGACCCGTCACGGCCTTTGCGACGGAGTCCAGGCAGCCTTCATGAAAAATCAAATCGCAATCGGCAAACCAGATCCAGTGCGCCTGACTCGATAGCGACGCCCTGTGCCTGCCAATCGCGCGGCGAAACAACTCGTTTTTAGGCATGACCTGGAAGTTCCAGGCTATGGTGTCTATCTGCAAGCCAGAGAAGTGCTCTACCAACTTGCACATGGCAATATCTTCCTGCGCATAAAAAAGTGTGTAGGTCAGATCACAATGGCGCGGCGGATGATTGACCAGGGAGCTCAATTGAAACAATGACAAGTGCGCGTACTGCCAGCAATGACTGACAACCTGCAACGACAGCCGGCCCTCGGGGGCTGACAATTCATCCGGACGCGGAGCCTTCGGGGCAAACCACGACAACGGCAACACCGAGCCCACCAAACGATTGTAAAACTGGTTTTGCAACCAGATGCTGACATCACTGCTCATTGGCCGGGTTCTGGATCCCCGGTTGCCGCATCCAGCGCCTTGATAACACGCTTTCTGAATACGTTGATTTCCTTGGCGGTCTGTTTGTCGCCATTGCCCAGCGCTACCTGTTCGCCCTGATCAAAAGCGGCCTTGGCCTCCTGTAGTTGCCCATCGCCGGCCAGTGCCCGCCCCAACACGCGCCAGGCAGCAGAATAGTCGGGCTTTAAAACCACCGCCTCACGCAGGTGCTGAATGGCAGATTCAAAGTTCTGCTCATTGAAGTAGGCATTGCCCAGCGTGTAACGCAGCATGTCACTGTCCTGCCCGCGCGCCAGCATGGCTTCAAACGTATCGATCTGACTCATATCCAACCCTCAACACTCGCAATGCAGGCCAGCTAATGCTCAGGCCGACGCGCAATCAGTCTGGCTTCCGCCTTACCTTCATCATCGGGCAAGGGTTCGTGGTATTCCAGAACCTTCAGCCCATCAAACAAGCTTAGCAGCTCATTGGCGGCCAGCAGGTAGTCCGGATTGGAAAGACCGTGAGTAAAGGTTTGATAAAACAGCACGCCACCGGGTTTCAAGGCGGCGGATATGGCGGGGCACAGACTACGATCCAGAAACTTGCTGACCACAATGACATGGAAAGTGGAGGGTTCGGGCGGCACCTTGACAACATCTCGAACCGCCACATCGTAAATCATCTTCGGCCGGCGACTGAGGATCTCCTCTACTACGGTTTCACTGATGTCCCACGCACTGACTCTGAAGCCGCGTTGCGCTAGCCAGTGTCCGTTAGCCGCCCGGCCACAGGCCAGATCCAGTGCCTTGCACGGACCTTCCATTTCCCGCGCTCGCCCGTCCTCGCCTAGCGGTAGCCATCGAACTCCACGACTGAGCACCCGCGCGGGTGCAGGCATCGGCTTACCTGAATAGGAATAACGCGAATTCCACTTACTGGCGATCTCTTCGCTCATGCTTCAGCCTCACCTCATGCAGTGAGAGTACACGAGTGAGCGCGTAACGTATCACTGACGCCAGAAAGACGGTGTAAACAGAATGAGCAGCGTAAAGATTTCCAGGCGTCCAAACAGCATGGCCACACTGAGCACAGAGAGTGAGAAATCTCCCAGACTCGAATAATTGGCTGCAACGATGCCAAGGCCGGGGCCCAGGTTATTCAGGCAGGCAACCACCGCTGAAAAGGCCGATTCCTGATCCAGGCCCGCCGCCATGAGCAGTAACAGCATGATGGCAAGCAGTGCCAGGTAGCTGGCAAAAAAGCCCCACACCACATCGATCATCCGGTTGGACATCGCCTGCTTGCCGACCTTGACCATGATGGTGGCATGCGGATGCAGCAAACGCCGAATTTCCCGCTGCCCCTGTTTGAACAACAACAGCACGCGAATCACCTTCATGCCACCGCCGGTTGATCCTGTGCAGCCACCTGCGAAACTGGCGAACAACAGAAGCACGGGCAAGAACCCTGGCCAGTTGAAATACTCCTCAGAGGTGTAGCCTGTGGTTGTACCGATAGACACCACATGAAACAAGCCTTTGACCAGCGCATCATTCCATTCGGACGTCTTACTCAGATAAAGATACGCACTGGTGACAACCGTTAAACAGAGTGCGATTAGCAAGTAGGTACGAAACTCCTCATCACGCCAGTAATGGCGAATATCCAGCTGGCGTGCTGCCGTGAAGTGCAAGGCAAAGTTCACCCCCGATATCAGCATGAACACCACGGCTATCATCTCTATCAACGTGCTGTCGAAGTATCCGATGCTGTTATCGTGCGTGGAGAAACCACCGATTGCCACGGTGGAAAAACTATGGCCAACGGCATCGAACAGGCTCATGCCTGCAGCCCAGTAAGCCAGGGCACAACTGACCGTCAAGCCCAGATAGATATACCAGAGCGCCTTTGCGGTACCCGCTATTCGTGGTGTCAGTTTGTCTTTGCTGATACCCGGGGTTTCAGCTCGAAAGAGTTGTTGCCCCCCGATACCCAGCATCGGCAAGACGGCAATGGCCAGCACGATGATCCCCATCCCGCCCAGCCACTGCATCTGCTGACGATAAAACAGAATGGACTTGGGCAAGAGATCCAGCCCGACAATGACAGTGGCACCGGTGGTCGTCAGACCCGACATGGATTCGAAGATAGCGGCCGCTACCGACATGTCCAGCGCCGAATACAGATAAAACGGCAACGCGCCAAAGATGCCCAGTACTGCCCAGAACAACACGACCACCAGAAAACCGTCTCTGAGCCGTAGCTGGCCAACATGATCCTTTACCGGCATATACAACAACAAACCCGTAAACATGGTGGTAACGAAAGCACCAATGAACGGCGTTATCGAGTTCCACGGATCACGCGAAATGATGCCTACCATCAAGGGGGTAAACAACGTAAAGCTGAACAGTGTGAGCAGAATACCCACAACGCGCTGGACGACGCGCACCTGGATAGGAAGTGATGACATGCGTACCTATCCGTCGATATCAGACAAACGTGATACCGACCTGGAACAGTTTTTCCACGTCGGCGATCTGTTGTTTGTTTGTAATGAGAACAATCAGGTGATCTTCGGCTTCAATAACTAGATCGTGATGCGCAACCATCACTTCATCACCTCGAACCACCACACCGATACTGGCGCTGGTTGGTAGGTCAATGTCACCGATGGTCCGCCCCACCAGCACTGAGGTGTCCTTGTCGCCATGAGCAACACCTTCCAGGGCTTCCGCAGAACCACGGCGTAACGAGTGCACAGCCACCACATCACCACGGCGAATCAACGTCAGTAGCGCGCCAATCGTGATCTGCTGGGGCGATATGGCGACATCAATGATATCGCGCTCTACCAGATCCACGTAGGCTGGCCGGTTGATCAGCGACATGATCTTGCGTGCGCCCATGCGTTTGGCCAGCATGGCAGAGAGAATGTTGGCCTCGTCGTCATTGGTTAACGCACAAAAGACATCCATTTCCTGAATGTTTTCGTTGATCAGCATTTCCTGGTTGGCCGCATCACCGTGCAACACCATGGCCGTGTTCAATGTCGAGGCCAGCACATCGGCGCGTTCGCCGCGCGCCTCGATGATCTTGACGCGATAGAGTCGCTCCAGCTTTCTGGCCAGCAACAAGCCGATGTTTCCGCCACCGGCAATCATGACGCGTTTACACGGCACATCATCGTGGTGGAACTGAGCCATGACTTTAGCAGTGTGCTTGCGCATGCCCATGAAGAACACGATGTCCTCTTCAAGAATCATCGTGTTACCTTTCGGGATGATAGCTTCATCGCCCCGATACAACGCCATGACGCGCGTTTCAATCTGACCCAGCAACCCGGTAAGATCGGCCAGCTTGCGCCCTGCCATCGGCGCTCCTTTCTGTACTTCTATGCCAACCAGACGTACTTTTCCGTGCGCAAAATCCACCACCTGCAAAGCACCGGGGTGTTCGATGATGCGCTGTATATGTTCAGTGATCAGCTGCTCAGGACTGATGATGACATCAATGGGAATGTTGTCGTTGTCGAACAGGTTTTTCTCACGCATGTACTCCATGGAACGAATACGCGCAATTTTCGAGGGCGTACGGAATAGCGTGTACGCAATCTGGATGGCAACAATGTTGGTCTCGTCCGAGTCGGTTGCCGCAATGATCATGTCGGCATCCTCAGCACCTGCCGAGCGCAGCACTTCAGGGTAGGACGCCGGACCTTTCACCGTGCGCAGATCCGAGTTGTTTTCCAGCTCTTCGAGGATGGCAGCGTTGGTATCCACCACGGTCACCTCGTTGTCTTCCAGAACCAGACTTCTGGCAACGGTCAGACCAACCTGACCTGCACCCAGTACGATAATTTTCATGAATTGAAACCAGCGACCCGACGATTGTTATTGATGCACGTTACTCACGCACCTTGTCCAGGTCGATATCCAGACTGCGAAGCTTCCGATAAAGATGGGTTCGTTCCATACCAACATGTTTGGCAAGATCACCTATGTTGCCTTGCGTTTCGGACAGGCAACGCAGTAGATACTGACGCTCAAAATCCGCCCTTGCTTCTCGTAGCGGCAGATCGTGGCGAAGCGCAAGGGTGGTATCGCTACTGACCACGATACCCAGCACCCGATTGATCTCCGGAACCTCGATCTCAGTGGGGCCACCGAGCAGCAGAATGCGCTGCACCAGGTTTTTCAGCTCCAGCAGATTACCGGGCCAGTCGAGGTTACGCAGCCGATTCTGGGCCGCCACACTGAAATGCCGGTACGCCAACCCCTCCTCTTCCACGTGCCAGTCAACGAAGCCTTCCAGCAAGGCCGGAATATCTTCAGGATGCTCGCGCAAGGGTTTGAGCGTCAGGGTCTCTGCGCTGAGCAGACGGGCTAGCGCGGCATCCAGCATACCCTGCCTGACCACCAGCCCCAGATCGCTCCGCGATGAAGCCACCAGACGACAGCGAAAGGGTATTCGCGTGTTACCCCCAATGCGGGTAAACCCCTGCTGTTCAATCGCCTGACGCAGACATTGCTGCGCACTGGGCGGTAGTAGCTCCACATCGGTCAGAAACAAGGTGCCGCCGGCTGCAGACTCGAGAAATCCTGTGCTCAGACCGCCACTACTCTCATCACCGTAAAGCTCTCGGTGAGCATTGACCGTAGACAGGGTATCGCAGCGCAGCTGAATAAATCGCCCGGTAAGCTCGGGGTTCTGATCGTGAGCATTTTGCGCAAACAGCACGCGCCCACTGCCCGATTCGCCAATCAACAACAACGAATCGGTCCGCAACGCTTGTGCCTGCAGTTGCTCACGCAGTGTCTTGACATACTCGCTCACACCCAGCAGCAGGGGCAGACGCCGTGGCACCGGCTGCGCATTGGCCATGCCGCTTCCGGCAGCAGCACCAGCGGGTGCTTCCGCCAGCGCTTTTTCAACCGTGAGCAGCAGCTTAGCCAGCGATAGCGGCTTTTCGATGAAATCCACAGCCCCATGGCGGGTGGCTTCGACCGCAGTTTCCACAGTGCCGTGGCCGGAAATCATGATGACCGGAAAATCCAGTGTACCGGCGCTTTTCCAGGATTTGAGCAGACTGACGCCGTCCATGTCCGGCATCCAGATGTCCAGCAATACCAGATCCGGGCGTGATTCTGCCACACACGCCCTGGCCGCCTCGGCCGTGTCGGCAGACGACACCGCGTAGCCCTCGTCCTCAAGAATTTCCTGCAGCAGCCCGCGGATATCAGGCTCATCATCTACCACCAGTACGGCACGTTCACTACTCATGCGGCGGCTCCTGGAAGCTGCAATGTCGATGGGTAAGGCAAGCTGACGATCACGATGGCTCCTCGTTCCGGACGATTCTCGGCCCGTATTCTGCCATTGTGCTCCTCCACGATCTTTTTGACGATAGCCAGTCCCAAACCCGTCCCTTTGGGCTTGGATGTCACATACGGCTCGAACAGCCGATCCATCAAGTCTATCGGGAAACCGGGACCATCGTCTGTGGCATCGATTTCGAGCACATTTTGCAAGGTGCCGGGGCGATACCGCGTGCTCAGATGCACGCGCTTGATCGCCTGACTGTGCTGAGCTTCCAGCGAATTC
>CALLPU010000180.1 GCA_938016235.1 uncultured Granulosicoccus sp.
AGCCGACGCCAGTGACGGGCCAGGAGTTTATCTGAAGCAGGTGGACAACGAACTGGTTGTGCCGGTAGGCAAGAAAATCCGTTTTCTGCACACCGCCGCCGATGTTATTCACTCATGGTGGGTGCCTGATCTGGCCGTCAAGAAAGACGCCATTCCCGGGTTTATCAATGAAAACTGGGCGCGTATTGAAGAGCCCGGTATCTACCGTGGCAAGTGCGCGGAACTGTGTGGGCGTGACCACGGCTTCATGCCGATTGTCGTCAGAGCAGTCCCACAGGAAGAGTTTGATGCCTGGGTAGGTGAACAGCAGCTGGCCATGGCCGCAACTGAGGCTCAGGGCGAGCGGCAGTGGGCACACCAGGAACTGGTTAGCGCCGGAGAAAAGGTCTACCAGGCCAACTGCATGAGTTGTCACCAGGCCGAAGGTCAGGGCATCCCCGGTATGTTTCCGGCCATTGCAGGTAGCGAAGTGGCGACAGGTAGCCTGGACGAGCACGTTGCAACGGTGATGAACGGTGTTGAGGGGACGTTGATGTCGAATTTCCGCGATGTTTTGTCGGATGCCGACATCGCAGCTGTGATCACATACCAGCGCAATGCATTCGGCAACGGTACCGGGGACACACTGCAGCCGTCTCACATCAAATCATTACGTGCAGGGCTAGAGCTCAAGGCTCCTGAGAGCGTTGCTTCACTGCCAGAGCTGAACACGACTATGGGAGTCAACTGATGAGTTATAACGACGTCACTCACCACTCGGCGGATGATCATAATCACGATCATGACCACGCGGAGCATGGGCCTGCCAAGGGGCTGATGCGCTGGGTCACTACGACCAATCACAAGGACATCGGTACCTTGTATTTGTGGTTCTCCCTGATCATGTTCTTCATCGGTGGTGCCATGGCGCTGGTGATTCGGGCGGAACTGTTCCAGCCGGGCATCCAGATCGTCGATCCGATGTTCTTCAACTCCATGACCACCATGCACGCGATCGTCATGATCTTCGGCGTGGTCATGCCGGCGTTCGTCGGTTTGGCCAACTGGATGATTCCGATGATGATAGGTGCGCCAGATATGGCGTTACCAAGATTGAACAACTGGTCTTTCTGGATCATGCCGTTCGCCTTCACCATCATGCTGTCCACGCTGTTCATGGACAGCGGGGGTCCTGCAGGTGGCTGGACGCTGTACCCGCCACTGGTTCTGCAGATGGGTGACAGTTTTGCCTACGTGATTTTTGCTATCCACTTTCTGGGTATCTCGTCGGTCATGGGTTCCATCAACATCGTGGCCACTATCTTCAACATGCGTCCGCCTGGCATGACGTTCATGAAAATGCCCATGTTCGTGTGGACATGGCTCATCACGGCTTACCTGTTGATTGCCACCATTCCGGTATTTGCTGGCGCGGTGACCATGCTGCTGACCGACCGCTTCTTCGGCACCAGCTTTTTCAGCGCCGCCGGCGGCGGTGACCCGGTCATGTTCCAGCACATTTTCTGGTTCTTCGGCCATCCTGAGGTGTATATCCTCATATTGCCAGCCTTCGGTATCGTGTCTTCCATCATTCCAACCTTCGCGCGCAAGCCACTGTTTGGTTACGACTCCATGGTTTACGCCACCGCGTCAATTGCGTTTCTGTCGTTCATCGTCTGGGCACACCACATGTTTACTACCGGTATGCCGCTTGCCGGGGAGCTGTTCTTCATGTTCTCCACGATGATGATCTCGGTGCCAACAGGCGTTAAGGTATTCAACTGGGTCGCCACCATGTGGCGCGGTTCCATGACCTTTGAAACACCCATGCTGTTTGCCATCGGGTTTGTGATCATGTTCACCGTGGGTGGCTTGTCGGGTCTGATGCTGGCCATCACTCCAGCTGACATCCAGTATCACGATACCTATTTCGTGGTCGCTCATTTCCACTATGTGCTCGTGCCCGGTGCCATCTACTCGCTAATGGCAGCGACCTATTACTGGCTTCCGAAGTGGACCGGCAACATGTACGACGAGAAACTGGGCAAGATGCATTTCTGGATCTCAACCGTCTTCGTCAATGTGCTTTTCTTCCCCATGCACTTTGTCGGGCTGGCGGGTATGCCGCGACGTATTCCCGATTACAGCCTGCAGTTCGCAGACTGGAACATGATTGCCACCATCGGTGCCTTCGGTTTTGGATTCAGCCAGTTGATGTTCGTCTACATCATCGTCAAGAGTATCCGCGGCGGTGAGAAAGCCACATCTGAAGTCTGGGAAGGTGCCCGTGGTCTGGAGTGGACAGTTGCGTCTCCTGCGCCTTATCACACCTTTGAAACAGCGCCCGACATTCAGCCTTCAACGGTAACCCGGTAGTTAGCCGGTTATCAGGAAACAGAGTCTTATTGATGTTGCAATCAAGCTCAGTCATGAATAACGAGCAGGCGGATAACGCCAAGGCGACTGCTGAAGAGCAAAGCTCTCAGGGGTTTATCCGTCGCTATCGCCTGCCGTTGTTCCTGGCTGTAGTTGCGGTGTGTCTTTACGCTGGCAGTATTCTCTACATCCTCTTCGGGCGTGGACCTGTCGCATGACTGGTACGGCAAACACCCCCCACACCAAATCGCATGGTCGCGTGGCTGGCAAGATGGTATTGCTGGCCTGTGCGATGTTCGGTTTTGGCTATCTCATGGTGCCGCTCTACGACATCATCTGTGATATCACGGGACTGAATGGCAAGACGGGTCGCGTGAGTGCCAGTGTTGCCAATGCCACGCAAATTGAAGCGGCGGCAGAGGACCGGGAGGTCGTCGTTGAGTTTGTTGCCAGCATCAACCAGGGTGGATCGTGGATATTCAAGCCTATGGAAAAAACCATGACCGTGGTGCCTGGCCAGTTGTATCAGACAAGCTACTACGCGGAGAATCTGTCCGATAACACCGTGGTAGCCCAGGCAACGCCTAGCGTTACCCCGTTTGTGGCGGCCAAGTATTTCAACAAAACGGAGTGTTTTTGCTTCACCCGGCAAGACTTTGAGCCGCGGGGGTCGAGAGATATGCCGTTAACCTTTATCATTGACCCTGACCTGCCGATTAATGTAGATCGGGTAACGCTCTCTTACACGTTTTTCAAGTCTCCTGAGCAGACTTGACCACGCGTGCAGGTGAGTAAACGGATCTGACGGATAGATGTTCGCCGAGCGACTCTTGAGAGCGTAGATATCTCATGGGGCAACCGGTTTGAACGGCTTTCGTTTTTTTGTTTTCATTGACGAACCGAGCGATTTAACGCTCACACAGGATTACACATGAGCAGTGCTACAACTGGCTACTACGTACCCCACGCCGCGCGCTGGCCTATCGTCGGTTCGATAGGGTTATTCATATTTTTCTACGGTTTTGCCACGTGGTTGAACGAAGGGCCGTTTGGCAAGGAAATGTTCATGATTGGCGCGGCCATCGTGATTTTCATGATGTTCGGCTGGTTTGCCCAGGTGGCCAAGGAAAGTGAGGCGGGTACCTACAATTCCCAAGTGGATACCTCGTTCAGGCTGAGCATGATGTGGTTCATCTTCTCCGAGGTCATGTTCTTCGCCGCGTTCTTTGGCGCCTTGTTCTACGCCCGCACGTTCTCCGGCCCGTGGCTGGGCGGCGTCGGTGGTGGAGGTGCTGAAATGACAAACGCGGTGTTATACAGCGGGCACGACTACGTGTGGCCCAGTAATGGCCCCGGTGGGGTGGGTGGTAATTTCCAGCAAATGGGCTGGTTTGGTCTTCCCCTGATCAATACGCTGCTGCTGCTGACCAGTGGCCTGACCTGCACCTTTGCGCACCACGCCATACGCGCCGGCCACCGTAAGCCCTTCATTTTGTGGTTGCTTGCTACGGTAACCCTGGGTTTTATCTTCGTCGGGCTGCAGGCTGAGGAATACATGCACGCGTACAGCGCCATGAACCTGAAGATGACGAGTGGAATCTACGGTTCAACGTTCTATTTGCTCACAGGCTTTCACGGTTTCCACGTGACCATGGGGGCGATCATCCTGCTAGTGGTCATGATTCGCGCGATCCGAAACCATTTCAGCGCTGACAACCATTTTGCGTTTGAAGCTGCAGCCTGGTACTGGCACTTCGTTGACGTGGTCTGGCTCGGCCTGTTCATATTCGTTTATCTGGTTTGAGGCGCCTGGCGTCCCAGCCGGTGTGGGGCGTTCCGTGTTCGCGCGGCGCAGCAAGACGATCGCACAGCACGGACTAACTGTTGTAAGCAATCATTGATGAGATACGGGACGTTGAAATCGTCCCGTTCTTGTTTCTGAACGATGATTTTTTAGCGGGTCAGCGTCAGCCTTCAATAATGGGTGTTCGAGTAGAACGCACGGGCCAAGTGCTTGAATGATGATGAATTCCGCTCATACACAGAACGGCAGTGACAACCTTAATCGATGGCGAGCCTGCATAATGGCTCTTGCGCGCGGTTAGCCAGCACCCCGGCGATAGGGCGAATGCGTTGAGCTATTGGGCATCCAGCTGAATGGGGCGTCTTCCACCACCCGATGGCGGGTCCTGTTCCGCCGGGTTTGCTGTGCCGCTGGAGCCCGCAGGCGCCCGATTAGTGTTTGCCGACAATGGGCTGGGATTCATTTCTATTACGCCTGTAGCTCCTGCGATCATGACCACCACGATTGCCAGGATGGATAAACCGATACGAACGCTCAACGCGTTGACCGTGCGGTTCGACTGACCTTTATCCTTGACCAGAAAATACAGGCCTGAAAACAGGCTGACGATGACGAATCCGAGCAGCAGAAGGACGATAAATTTGACGAGTAACATGACACTAGATTACCACCATGCGACTTGGTAGCTGGCAGTTTTCACCGAAGTTGTGGGCAGTGCTGTTATATGTGGCAGTGCTGTCATGCATGTTGTGGCTGGGTGGCTGGCAACTCGATCGCGCAGCCTTGAAAGTATCGCTGCAAGAGGCGGCGCAGGAGGCTCAGGATAGTGACCCTGTGCCGTTGTCATCCATTACTGCGCTGGATGAAGCCGCCGCCGTCTACCAACGTGTGTCATTGGAGGGCCAATACGATGCGAATCGTCAGTTTCTCTGGGATAATCGGACACACAGCGGGCGTGCAGGTTTTGAAGTTATCTCGCTCGTCAAGATAGCTGGCGGCGAATGGGTCATGGTGAACAGAGGCTGGATTGCACCCGGTGCTTCACGGCAGGCGTTGCCAGACGTTGCCCTGGCCGACACCGCGTTACACACTGAGGTCTTCATTCAGGGGTTTGCCTCGCAACCTTCGCAGGGTTTCGCCAGTGGCCCGGCACTGGGCAGCAATGATTCCTGGCCGAAGTTACTGCAGTACTTCGATTACGAACTGATTGAAGCGATTGTGGGTGAGCCGGTTTTGCCCGTTGTCGTACAAGCTCAGGCATTGGGTACCGATGCTGTGAGTGTGAACGTACCCGGTCCACGGCCCGAATGGTTAACTGCCAACTGGCAACCTGCCGCATCCGGACCGGCAAAGCATTACAGCTATGCATTTCAGTGGTACGCCATGGCGCTCGCACTGAGTCTTTTATTTCTCGTGGTAAACACACGCAGAGTGGGTA
Organism: uncultured Granulosicoccus sp.; assembly: GCA_938016235.1. Lineage (GTDB taxonomy): Bacteria > Pseudomonadota > Gammaproteobacteria > Granulosicoccales > Granulosicoccaceae > Granulosicoccus. The sequence continues at coordinate 5,598 of CALLPU010000180.1, forward strand.
CAACACCAGATGAGCCCACAACCGTGCAGCCGCCGCGCGAAAACATGAAACAATGAACACAAGGTACATCTCATGAATGAAACGACGCCGCCGCCAG
>CALLPU010000181.1 GCA_938016235.1 uncultured Granulosicoccus sp.
GTTTGAAGCCGCAGAATTCAGTCACTGCCTCATACACGGATCCCAATGAGTTGGGGAACAGGCTTTCATTGAAGCACGTTACTGAGTTTCCTTGCCCTTCACCGAGCCACGCACAGGCCCATTCACCAGAGCCATCCAGCGCCATGATGGCGGCTTCTTCATAGGGTGAAACAAAAAAAGTGCCGGCGGCGTGCGAAAGGTGATGTTGAACAAAATGAATCCGTGGCGTTTTTCCTGCCGGCCAATGAGTCTTGACCCAACCGCGGAATCGGCGTTGTTTGAAAAATCCGGCAATCAGCTCGTGTTTGATAAATGGCAGGGACTTGTGCGGAGCCTTGGCCGCGTACAGCGTTTTTGCCAGCCATTGGTGCGTCGGTTTTATGGAAACGGCAACGTGATCGATGTCGCTGTAGGTGATGTCAGCGGCCAGCAGGCATTGCTCGATGGCAAGCTCTGGAAACGCTCGGGTGTGTTTGTCCCTGGAGAAGCGTTCTTCTTCCAGAGCAACCACCAACTCACCGTCGCGCACAATGCACGCGCTCGTGTCATGAAACCACGTGTTCAGACCCAGTATTATCATGAAATTTAGTTAGGCGGCAGGCCGAAGTCTGGCGCGTGCTGATTGTTTGAGGCGGTCTAGCGTCTTTAAGGCCAGGCCCCCGGAGTTATTGGCATAGCGAGTCACGTGCCAAACTGGTTCGGTGTCAGGATGCCAGCGTGCTGCCCAGGCCGGCGAGGTCACCAGGCTGAGTGTCTGCAATGATCGCGTGGCAGACTCTGCGAGCACATCCTGAAGTAACAGTGAGCCGGGCGAAAACGCGGAGTAGTCCTCGTCATAGGCAATTTTCAGCAAGCTCAGGCAGCTACCCACCTGCAGACCAAACTGCGCTGCAATGCAGACATCATCGAGCCAGAGCAGGTTGATGACAGGCTGCAGACCGGGATACGTCGGGGTTAGTAACCGCTGATAAAAACCGACCAACGCAGGGTTATCCGCAATGGCAGTGGACTGGCCGGATTGCCCCTTCCAGCCTGCTGATTCGAGCGCGAGAAATTGATCAAACGCTGCAGAAAGCTCAGCCGACTCAACAACACATTGCAGGCGTATCTGGCCTTTGTCGGAGAGTTTGGAGCGTAATCGGTTCAGGTTACGGCGAAGTTTGCCGCCCGGTGGAACGCTCTCAGACAGATCAAACCAGGCTGATTCCCGGGATTGCCTCATCTGTAATTCGGTGCCGTTCAGGCTGCTGCACGATTGGGCCAGCTCAGCATGCGCGGGCAGGTTGTTGATCTGCCAGTCCCACCAGGGAGGCGACGACTCAGCCATCAGCCTGTCGAGTATGTCCAAAGGCTCCGAATCGGTGAGTGAGGGGTGAAGCAATACATCGCCCAGTGACAGATGATCATGCACTGGTGCACTGAACCGGTGTCTTTGGGCCGAACAGAAGCCAGGAATGAGCGCTACCGGTTGTGTGTCCCGGCGAGCGCAGCAGAATTCCAGCGGCTGGCTCAGTAGAAATTGATCGATCGCCAGATACCAATCCGGGTGATGGTAAAACCGCGGCTGCGACAGGCCATTGAACAGGGTCAACCAGCCGCTCTCAGCAATCGATTCCGCATTTATGCGGTTGTAGTGACTCAGTGAGAGCGGTTGGGGCATGTCGTTAGCATCGTTCTACACCAAGATTGCGGATCGTCCATCCACAGGTTATCGGCGTTGGATCCAAAATGCTTCAGTGATTACTGCGGACCTGTGCGGCACTTACGGCAATGATATTGATAACGTCATCGGTGCTGCACCCCCTGCTCAGGTCATTCACTGGCTTGTTCAGGCCCTGAAGGATGGGGCCAATAGCCTGTGCGCCGCCAAAGCGCTCAATCAGTTTGTAGCCGATATTGCCGGCATCCAGGGTCGGAAAAATCAATACGTTACACGGGCTCTGCGTTGCCAGATCGGGAGCCTTTTTTACCAGGATCTCAGGGATGACGGCCGCATCGAGTTGCACTTCGCCCACGATGCGCCAATGGCTTCGCATTTCGCGCAGTCGGGACGTTGCCTGCGATACTTTGCTGACAGCGGCGTGACGGGCACTGCCTAGCGTTGAAAAGGACAACATGGCTACTTCCGGTGTCATTTGCAGAAGCTGTTGAGCCGTGTCACCGGTGGCTGCCGCAATGCCTGCGAGCTGTTCCTCATCCGGATCAATCACTAATGCGCAGTCGCCAATGACCATGACATCGGAAACCGGATGAGCGGGGGTCAGCAGCATGATGAAGCAGCTTGATACCAGTGCCTGATCCGGACGCTTGCCAACATAGCGCATGGCATTGCGCACCACATCGGCGGTGGGTGTAATGGCACCAGCTACGCACGCGTCGGCATCGTCTTCGCTCACCATCATGCAGGCAAAGGTGGTCAGATCCTGCAACGCGATCTCGGCTTTCTCGGGTGTCATGCCGCGATGCTCGCGTTTTTTTACCAATGCCTGCAAGTAGTCGGGACGTCGTGCAGCGCTGCCGGGATCAACAATGGTAATTCCGTCGAGAGAGAGCTGCAGGGCGCCAGCCTTTTCGTGGAGCTCAGCGGCGTTGCCCAGCAAGACGGGATCTGCGGCGCGGCTTTGCTGCACGCTCACCGCTGCACGCAGGATGCGTTCATCGGTGGCTTCTGGTAACACCACTCGGCGCGTCGTGCTTCGGGCGTTCTCAAGCACACGGTCAAAAGCAGACATAGGAATCAGGGCTCTTGCAGGATTACGCTGATGATAAGGCAATCAGTGTCGCAGCGTTGGACGCCAGTGAGTTAGTAGTGGTTAAGCCATGAGTGAAGCGGAGTCACTGAGTTCTGGA
>CALLPU010000182.1 GCA_938016235.1 uncultured Granulosicoccus sp.
TGGTGCAATGGGGCTTCCAGGCGCAGCGAACGGCTAGTGAGCTGGTGAGCCGCTTACCGTCTGTATCGGCTGCCAAACAGTCACCACCCAACACCAGTGGTCCGGCCAACCCGGTTGAGCAGGTGGTGCACTTTGTGAACCGCAAACTTCCTGGCAAGGCCATGTTGCCAGCTAAAACAACACGCGCCTTGCTGGGTATCGAAAACCGCGAATACGTGCCTATCATTCGGGATCCGCAGAAATCGCACGAAGACAGCGAAGCGGTGTTCTATTTTCCCGGCTGTGGATCGGAACGGTTGTTCAGTCAGGTAGGCCTGGCGACGCTCGCCATGCTGTACGACACCGGCAGTAAAACCGTGATGCCACCGGGATACCTGTGCTGTGGCTATCCGCAAACATCAACAGGGGATGTGGATAAGGGCAAACAGATAACCACCGAGAACCGTGTGTTGTTTCATCGCGTTGCCAACACGTTGAACTATCTGGACATCAAGACCGTTATCGTGTCTTGCGGCACTTGCATGGATCAACTGCTTAAATACGAATTTGAACAGATATTCCCGGGTTGCCGGTTGCTGGATATTCACGAGTATCTGATGGAAAAAGAGTATTCGCTCGACGGTGTCAGCGGTGAACACTATGTGTATCACGACCCTTGCCATAGTCCGATGAAAACCTACCAGCCCATGAAGGTAACGGAGGCACTGTTGGGAAACCCGGTTACGGCGTCTGATCGTTGTTGTGGGGAGGCTGGAACCTTCGCTGTTGCCAGGCCGGATATTGCCACCCAGGTGCGTCAGCGAAAGTCACAAGAGCTGCAAGCGAATCTCGTTGCAAATCAGGTGGCACCGGGAGATACGCAGCATAACGTGAAGATGATGACGTCATGCCCGGCGTGCGTTCAGGGGTTGAGCCGATACCGGGACGAGACGGGTATGGACACCGACTACATCGTTGTGGAACTGGCCAAGGGGCTGTTCGGTGATTCATGGGCGGCCGATTTTGTGGAACGAGCGAATCAGGGTGGTGTTGAGCAGGTTCTGCTCTAAATGAGCGGGGCGACGGTCTTCAGCCAACGCCGGTTGCCCGCTACGGCCGATCGAATATGGATCCGGATGTGGGGCTGAGCAGCTTGTGATAGAGCTTGCCAGCCGACACATCGGTCATGCTTGACAGGAAATCTGCGATGGCTCGGTAGCCTTCCTCTTCGTACTGGGCAAAAACAGATACGGGGAGCAAGCGTTTCGGGTTGGCTGCAAAAATTTCGAACAAGGTGACAACCACTCGCTGGCCTTTGTATTGAAGCATCTGCAGCTCGGGTCGGAAGATAACGTATCGCATCACGAAATCCTTGATCAGTAGCAGAATGCGATACGCGATGGCTTCCATGCGAACCTGCATGCGTAACAGATCCGCTTCAAAGCCTTCCTGCGATTCGATGCGAATACTGCGAATCAGGTAACCGACGAGTCTGCTGATGGCATGCTTGCGGTCTTTGGCAGCCGCACCGAACAACAGCGTGTTGAATTCGTTGAGATCCTTGTTGATCGGGTTGTCATCGAGAGTCTTGAGTTTGCTCACCACTTGATCTTCCCACTCGTCACGATTAACCAATCCCAGTGCCAGTGCATCCTCCAAATCGTGAACACCGTAGGCGATGTCATCAGCCAGCTCCATGATGCTGGTATCCAGGGTTTTGTAGAGCGTTCTGGCGTGCCCATGGCGGGCGCGATCCAGAGACAGAAATCGATCTGTATCAGCCGCTGAGAAAGGCTCGAGAAGCCAATCCAGAACATCCCGCTCCGCATCATAGATGCACTTTGGAGGTGCCCAATGATCGATATTCAACGGATTCTCCGGTTCAACAGGCGTGTAACGGCAGACGTCCGAATAAACCGCTGGGTACTTGATGGTGCCGAGCATGGTGCGTCTCGTCAGATCCAACCCGCACGAAGGCGAATATTCCCCTAAACGAGAGAGTATGCGCAGGGTTTGGCCATTGGCTTCAAAACCACCGTGATCGCGCATCATGGTGTTCATCGCCACCTCACCGCCGTGGCCGAAGGGTGAGTGGCCGATGTCGTGAGCCAGACAAACCGCCTCTATCAGGCTGAAAGAGGGTATCAACGTTTCCAGCGAAGCATTTTCCGGCTGGTCTCGAAGCCACTCGCAAATGCCGGAGCCAACCTGGGCCACTTCCAGTGAATGCGTCAGGCGTGTGCGGTAGAAATCGCTTTCACCCAGACCAAGGACTTGAGTTTTGGACTGCAGGCTGCGAAACGAGGCGCTATGGATGATTCGGGCACGATCGCGTTGGAACTGGCTGTCCTCACGCGTGCTGTTAAAACCTCGGCCTGGGTTGCTGTGCTGCTCGGATCGTCGTTCTAGCCAGACGCTCAACACGGTGCTCCTGTAGACGGTTAACCGCCGTTTTAGTGAATTATAAAGTGCGCATCTTCAGTGGAAGAGCCACAAGGCCTCTGCAGGGCGATTTTTCGTGCTATACCAGCCCGCGCAACAGAGTTTAGGGTATTGCGCGCAAACCAACACACTTTACGAGCAGGCACAACTGTGTCTGGCGCAGCGCATGATCTGAGCGAGGCAAGGAAACGTATTTCCGTAATACAACTGGGGTACTGTCAGTTGTGGTGGACACATGTGTAAGGAAATGTGTACACCAAACAGGCATAATCATCCCAGACACCAACAACAGTTGTCATAACATTTCAAAATACACCATGGCCAGAAAACCCAGGATACATTTCCCCGGCGCTGTTTATCACGTCATCCTCCGAGGGCTGGACGACCAGACAATTTTCAAAGGCGTGGCAGACCGGCGTGCCTGGGAACGTCTGGTTGAAGAGGGGGCTGATCGTTTTGGACACACCATTCATGCCTATTGCTGGGCTAAGGATCACGTACAGCTTGCGGTTCAGGTCAGCGAGTCGCCGTTGTCCAAGGTGATGCAGAATCTGTCCTTTCGCTACACTCGCTACTACAACAAGCAGCACAATCGGCAAGGCCCGTTATTTCATGGGCGTTACAAGGCCATCCTGATCGATCCGGACGAGTATCTGAACGATGTCGTCGGTTATATCCACAACAATCCTGTGCGTAATGGTTCTGCCAAGAGCGCGGATGATGGCAAGTGGTCGAGTCATGCGGCCTATATGGGTAAAGAGTCGTCGCCGAGCTGGTTGACTCACAGCAAAGTGCTGGCATCCTTCGGCAAGACCGACAAGACGGCGCGAACCGCGTTCAACCGCTTTGTGGACGCTGCGCGAAAAGAAGGAGAACGCGTTGACCTGATGCGCGGCAATGAGGGCGGCCGGGTGCTCGGTAACCCGCGATTTGTGAAAAAAGCGCTTAAGCCTGTCAAAGCAGCCCCACGGCCCATGACCCTGAACCAGCTGGTGAAGCGTGTCTGTCGGGAAGAGGGCATCAAAGAGCCGGCATTGAAAAACGAAAGCAGGGCTCGGCGGGAAAGCCAGATCCGGCAAACCATTACCTATCTGGCGATGGAAATGGACATTGCGACGTTGACGGCTCTGGCCGAGCGATTCAACCGGGATCTGACAACCATGAGCCGCAATCAACGTTACTACCGAGACAAGTTGGCAGCTGATGCTGATCTGCAGAAACGCGTCCGAAAATTAAGACGTCAGGTCCTGTCAGATTGAGAGCCCTGTGCGAGCCTGTCCTTGCGATTTGCAACCCACGGTTGAGGCCTGTGCATGAGTGAGTGGCTGGATATTGTCAATGATCGGGATGAGGTCATTGGCAAAGCACCTCGGGACCAGATTCATCGCGAGAAGCACCTGCACCGTTCATCGCATATCGCCTTGTTCAACACCCGCGGTGAGATATTCGTCCAGTTGCGAAGCATGAACAAGGATAACGGTGCGGGATTGTGGGACACCAGTGCTGCGGGTCACGTGGACAGTGGTGAAACTTATCTGGCGTGTGCGGTCCGTGAGCTGGCTGAAGAGCTTGGCATCGTCGTGTCACCCGACGCTCTTCGGCGGGCAGGTCAGCTGGATCCGAACGAAAGAAATGGTTTCGAATTTACCGAGATTTATACGGTTATCAGTGATCAGTCTCTGGTTCTTCAGGCAGAAGAAATCGATGATGGCCGCTGGCTCTCTGCCGAAGCATTGGATGATTGGTTAATCCAGGATGCCGGGGCTTTTACAGAGGCATTCCGAGTTATCTGGCCGCTGGTTCGCCCGTCTGGCCTTTCATCGGTGCTGGACTGACTGTTGTTCCCGCTTCTGGCACCATTGCCTGAGTGCCACTGTCGGTCGAGTGTGCAGCCTTTTTTTGATACAAGATAACGAGGCTTGGCTTACACGACACTCAGTGAACAGCAGAACACCGCGCTCACTCGTATCACCGCTGGCTTTTCCACTGGTTTCGCTTCCAACATCGAGGTATTAATACGTGTCTGAACCACTGCCGGGCAAAGCAAGCGCAGTCATTATCGGGGGTGGCGTAACCGGCGCCAGTGTGGCTTATCATTTATCAAAGCTTGGCTGGCAGGATGTGGTGTTGCTGGAACGCAAGCAATTTGCGTGTGGCACCACCTGGCATGCCGCCGGGCTGATCGGTACGGTACGGGCCAACGAGAGCCACGCGCGGTTGACCGAGTATTCCATGCGGCTGTTGCACGAGCTGGAGGAAGAAACCGGCCAGTCCACAGGATTTCGGCAGGTTGGCAGCCTGAGTATTGCGCACAGCGAGGCTCGCTGGGAAGAGCTGCGCCGAGTGGCTGCCATGAACAATGCCTTTAAAGTGACTCGCGTTGATACGGTCACGCCCGAGGAGGTAGGAGCTCTTTTTCCCCTGATTGATACGTCGGGCCTGATAGGTGGCACCTTTGTGGAGCATGACGGCAAGGGTAATCCCATTGAGATCACGACGGCCTTCATCAAAGGTGCAAGGTCCCGTGGCGCACGTTGTATAGAAGGGGTGCGGGTCGACGAAGTGTTGATCGACAGCGGCCGTGTTACTGGTGTTGTGACTGATCAGGGCACCATCCAGACCGACTTCATCGTCAACTGCGGAGGCATGTGGGCTCGTGAATTAGGTCAGAAAAGCGGTGTCAACATCCCGTTGCATGCCTGCGAGCACTACTACGCGGTCACTGAAAAACATGAATCCGTGACACCGGACCTGCCGGTGCTTCGCGATCATGACAAATGTGTGTATATCAAGGAGGATGCCGGGGGGTTGCTGGTGGGAGCGTTCGAAAAGCGAGCCGTGGCCTGGGGACAGCAAGGCATACCCGAAGACTTCAGCTTCGACGAGTTGCCCGGTCACATGGAAGAACAACTGATGCCGGTATTGGAAGATGCCATGGTGCGCGTTCCCATGTTGTCGGA
>CALLPU010000183.1 GCA_938016235.1 uncultured Granulosicoccus sp.
ACAGCTACGGTCACGTCACCCTCGGGCAGTTGCGATTCATCGAGTGACTGAACAGATGCAGAGGTTTTACCCTCTTCATTCTTTTCAACGAGCAGGGCTTTGAAACTCATGGTAATCCTCGGTGATAGCCGGTGGCAGTGCATTGCGTTGCCGGTATGGTAAATCAAAAGCCCGCCCAGCGTTGTGTGCGCATGCGAATCTGAAATGGAAGGCCTGTCTCTCACGGCAGCCGGCATGAAACGAACACCGGATAGCTGCAATACACTACATGGGTTCACACCATCCCGATGCACGGAAGGTACAATACCGGTCCCATGAGTCCAGCGCCTATCATCAACCTGTCCGGTTACCGTTTTATACACCTGGATAACCTGCCAGAGCTTCAGCTGCGCTTGAAAAGTGCGTTGGGTAGCTACGGTATGCAAGGATCAATCATGCTGGCCAGTGAAGGTATCAATGTGTCACTGGCGGGTACGGCTCATGCGGCAACGCTTACCCGGGAGCACTTTGATACTGACCCCCGGCTGGCCAGCTTGTGGCTAAAGGAGACGGTGTCCGCAACGGTACCGTACCGGCGATTGCGCGTGCGAGTCAGAGCGGAAATCATTGCCTTCGATGGGCAGGATTCCGAGCGCTTGCAGGCTGCTCGACCTGTAGCTGCGGCTATTTCGCCAGACGTGCTGAAACAGTGGCTTGATGAGAATCGCGATATGACGCTACTGGATGCGCGTAACGATTATGAGATCGTTTCGGGTACGTTTCCCCAGTCCACGCATCTGGACATCAAGCATTTTCGCACCTTCAAGGCTGCAGTTGCCAGACAGATTGAGAGCGGTGAACTGGATCCTGCCAAGCCACTGGTTACATACTGCACCGGTGGTATTCGCTGTGAAAAGGCAGCGCCTTGGCTGCTGGAACAGGGTTTTTCAGAGGTCTATCAACTGGAAGGGGGATTGTTGAATTATTTTCAGACGTGCGGCGATGCACACTGGCAGGGGGATTGTTTCATCTTCGATGATCGTGTGGAACTAACCACCCAACTGCAGCCAACCGGCGCAGGGCTGTGTGACTACTGTCAGCTAGCCGTGCCCGCCGGCACTCATTGTCGATGCCAGTTAGGGCGGCACTAGTGTACTTTGAAGGTCACAGTACACTAGCCAACCAAGTCAGTACTCAAACAATTCGTCCTTGATCAGAATGAGGGTGGGTATTGGCCCCTGAGCTGATGACGAAATCACCGATGCCAGATCAGACAGTGCGTCAAGCCTGTGCGTATTCCAGCCACAGGCTGTGGCTTGCATCAGTATGTCTGGCGTATGCAGGTCAACGCCGATGGGCTCAACAGCATTGTCCTGCATGAACTGCCTGATTTCGACGTAACCGCCATTGTCATGCACGATCAGGATCAGATTCACCTGGGCATCGATGGCTGTTGACAAGTCACCCACGGTAAATTGCAGGCCACCGTCGCCCGCTATCGCTACAATGGTTTGCCGGGATTCGTTGTCTGTTGCGTGCAATGCAGTGGCTACCGCTGTACCGATGGCGGCCGGTAATGCATAACCCAGCGTGCCGAAGCCGGTGGCAGAGTTAAAGTATTTCCCGGGTTCTGAGGGGGAAAATGCGCTGTTGCCGGCGTAAATGATCTGCGTGGAATCGCCGATAATGATCGGCGCGGGCTCAAGCGCATCATGAATCATGTTGAGCACGCCGACATAGCGCGTATAGCGGACTGACAAGTGCTGCGCCACGTCACCAAGACACGCCGTTGCGCGCGCGTGTCCAGACGTATTCCTGTCTACTGGATTGAGTTGTGATTGCAGTGCTCGTAGCGTGGCCTGTGCGTCTCCCACGATAGCCAGATCGGGAATGCGCGTGCGCATCAGCTGCTGAGGGTCGATATCGATCTGTATCAGCTGGCCCGGAATCGCAAACCCGCCATCTTCATTGAAGTCATAGTCGGTTGATCCCAACTCCGTACCTACCGCGATCACCACATCGGATGCGGTGATCAGCTTGCGCACCGGATCCAGGGAGGCAGACGCCCCCACCGCCAGAGGGTGCTGAGCGGGCGCGATTCCACGTCCGTTGACCGTCATCACGACCGGGGCATCGATCAACTCAGCCAGTTGCATGACGGCCTGATGTGCACGTGTGGCGCCACCACCTGCCAACAATAACGGGGCACGGGACCGGTTGATCAGTTCAGCGGCAGCCTGTATGTCTATCGCATTGCCTGCTGGTCGCCGCACTCGGGCCATGAGCGGTTGATGTGGTATGGGGGGTGAGTCCTGTGTGAGCACATTGATTGGAATTTCGATATGCACCGGGCGTGGCCTGCTGCTGTCGAATACCGCGAAGGCACGTGCCAGAACCATCGGTAGTTCATGGGCTGTATGGAGCGTGTGGCTAAAGGCGCAAACACCGCGTACAAGCGCCTGTTGATCAGAGAGCTCATGCAACCAGCCATCCCCGGAGCCCATGCGGCCATGCTCATTGACCGTAGACACCACCAGCATCGGAATAGAGTCTGCCCACGCTTGCGCCATGGCCGTGACGATGTTGGTCATGCCGGGTCCGCTAATTATAAAACATACCCCCGGCTTACCACTGCGGCGGGCAAAACCGTCAGCCATGAAGCCGGCAGACTGTTCATGACGGGGAGTCAAGGTTCGTATGCCACTCTCCCCAAGGGCTCGATATAGCTCGATGGTGTGTACGCCGGGTATGCCGAATACGCATTCCACCTCGTACTGCGTCAGGAGATGAGTGAGATAGGCGCCGGTATTCATCACAGGAAAACGTCTTCAGGTCGGTCGGCTCGTTTTGCCGCGCGTGCAGTTTAGCGACAAATGCAGGCGTTGCGACGTTGCTACAGTCAAATCCGGGTTAACAGAGATCCATTTCCAACGGGCACAGTCCCGGCACTTGGCTTATGATCTCATCTGGGCCATGTAGGAAACACCCACACCTTCCGGAAGGATCGGGTGAGCTTCTGGGTAGTCCGGGCCAGGTAAACAAAGTTGTTGTGCGCAGCTGGCAGGTTCTGTCCGAGCCTTACTGAGTTGTTGCGAAGAGACCAACATGGGAGAGCAATGCGTGCAAGTCTCGACGAAGTCACATGGCACAGGATGGGCCATAGGCATCACCGCAGTGATTGGATGTATCCTACCGGCACTGGTTGCGGCGAGTGAAAGCGATACTATTTTTGATGACGATATTCCCATCGTCCTGTCGGCATCGCGACTGATTCAGCCCGTATCAAGTTCGCCGGCATCCATCACGATCATCGATGCCGAAATGATTGAGCTCAGCGGCGCCAGAACCATCGTTGATCTGTTACGTCTGGTACCGGGCATGCATGTCGGTAAACTGGTCAATGGTAACCCGACGGCCACTTACCACGGTCTGTCTGAACGATACAACCCTCGGCTCCAGCTGGTCATAGACGGCAGGCCAACGTATGTACCCCTGTACGGTGGGATCCCCTGGAGCGAGCTGCCAGTGGCGTTGACGGACATTCAGCGAATCGAAGTGACCCGGGCACCGAATGCGGCCACCTTCGGGCCGAATTCCTTTGCGGCAGTGGTCAGTATTACAACTCGCGCACCCGCGGCCGGCTCGGGTTGGTACATCAACACCGAGGCTGGAGGCAATGAATTTCGATCCGGCACGTTGTCCTATTACGGATCGGGTGCCCATGCTGACTATCGCATCACGCTACAGAGTGAACGTGATGAAGGGTTCCGCAACATACCCGATCAGGAGCGCAGCAAGCTGGGCTCCTTGCGAACCAACTGGCAAATAAACCAGACTGACCGAATTGGTATTGATGTTGGAGCCATTCGCGGGGGCCACGTCGAGCTGGACAGTATCGCGGAGGAAAACGATCTGGTTGGCTACACAGACACACTCAATGCCTACACGCAGCTGGTATGGGAACGCGCGCGCTCGAGCGACGATTCCTGGCGGGTGCAATACTACTTCAACTATTTTGATATCAAGGATTCGGGTATTTCAACGTTTGATGTAGCAGCCGCCTCGGGTAATCCGGCGTTTGCCGGATTAACGCTGGATGTTAACGTCGATCGCGATTCTCGATCCAATCGGCACGAACTGGAAGTGCAGCGCAATGTCCGCCTGAGTGATAAGCATCGCCTGGTATACGGTGGAGCATTACGTCAGGACTCTGTACGCGGCAACTTTCTGTTCAACGATACGCGTACACGTTATGTCTCCACTCAGCGTGTGTTTGCTCATTCTGAATATATGCCGCGTGATCGGTGGCTGCTGAACAGTGGGCTACTGATAGAACACAACTCCTTGTCCAATGTCAGTGCCTCGCCGCGATTCAGTCTGTCGTATCAGCCTGTGCCCGGGCAACAATTCCGGCTAGGCTATTCCAGAGGTATTCGTACGCCGCTGCTGCTCGAAGAGGAGGGGGTCGTGGAGTTTGACCTGCTTGTCAGTAACGGTCTGGAGCTGACAGACCAGTTCATCGTCAACAAGAACAAGATCAAATCAGAAACCATTGATGTGGTTGATATTGGTTTCTACTACGACAACCCGAGACGGGGTCTTGGCTTTGATACCAAACTGTCGTACCACCGGTTGCGGGACGTCATTGGCACGCGATTGATGACAGATGTAGAGACAGACACGTTCGATCAGACGGCGCGAGCCTATGAAAACCGGTTCGACTATCGCTATTCAACACTGGACGTGCAAGTGGAGCTTCAGGAGCGTGCGCGGTATCGGTTGCGTGCGGCCTATGCCTATGCTTTTGGTGCGGATACATCGCTGGGTGAGC
>CALLPU010000184.1 GCA_938016235.1 uncultured Granulosicoccus sp.
GCAAGCGGAGAAACTACCACAGGGCGCAGTAAGACGAACTTGATGAGGTCACTAAGCCTGCAACCTTGTTCTGATGATAGTTCGGCTTTGCAGGCCTGGCGTACTCGCACTGAAGACGATTGAAGTCGATTGGTTTATCAAACCGGCTGAGATTTTCCCATAGGCTGATGTAATCCGCTGCAAAGCCTTTCTTCACAGAGCAACAGCGGATATAACAAGCCACAAAACGGGAATAACTGCCAACACTCCCTCAATCTTTCTGCGTAAACCGATTATCAGTAAAGCCAGTGTCCCTAACGCTGTTTGTTCTGCTCCCCAGCCGAACAGCAGGAACGATGATTGAGAACGTTCCAGTAAATAGCTGTATGGCACGTATGCGGCTATCCCGAAAACAAGGTAGCCACAAGCTTTTATCCAGCCTGGCCTGTCAACTTCAACTGGAGATGTCATAAGCACCTTGAATACCAGCAGTGCAATACCCTGCGCAATGAACATGGCGCCCATCATAAAAGCAAAGGTGTGCACCTGACTGACGTATTGCATAAAGTAAATGGCACCAAGAAACAACCAGCAAGCAGCAATGTAGACGAAGAACAGCCGCTGCTTGCTCCTCAGCAGAACCAACGCATTGAGAAGCAAAAAAACCAGTTGCCATGGCCATAGCGAACCGCTATAGCGTTCGTGCAAATCCTGCCAGACCTCAGCAGACACCATGACGAATTGTTGTAGCTCATAACCCAACATGCCTCTTGTCAAAGTGAGGCAACGTAGTCGAACATTTTTTTACGTTCGTCTTTACCCGGCAATATCCCATAGCAAGCTCCCATGTTTTCCTCCAAATGGTTCACCTGAGAAGTTGCCGGTATGGCACAGGTTACGGCCGGGTGGGAAACCGCATACTTGAGGAAAAACTGAGCCCAGTTTTCACAATTGAACTCTGCTGCCCAAGTGGGGATCTCTTTGCCGTGAACACGGCCGAAAAGATCTCCACCGTCCAGCGGGCGATTGGCAATAACGGCAACCCCTCTCTCAAGTGCAAGCGGTAACAGCCGGTGTTCGACCTCTCGGTGCGTGATGTTGTAGGTTAACTGGATGAAGTCCAGAGGCTCCGCTTCCAGAATTTGTTCGCATTGCTCATGACGCAAGCCATGTGACGTCGTGATACCGATATACCTGATCTGGCCTTCCTCCTTGAGTTCACGCAACGATTGCAAATGTGCTTTCCAGTTTACAAGGTTATGTATTTGCACCAGATCCAGCTGGTCCAATCCCCACAGCGTTTGCATATCGCTGAACTGTGACCTGCCCTCAGCCGTTGATCGAGTCCACACTTTATCGGCGCTGAACAATCCGGTTGGGAAATCGAGCGCTCGCAAGCCTTCACCCACAACGGCCTGGGCGGAACCGTACATTGGCGAAGAATCGATCATCCCGCCACCAAGCTCGAAAAATCGCTTCAATATGGCGTTTCTTGACTCTTGCAGTTTTTGGCTACCCCCAACATTAAACGTGATCCACGTACCCATACCGATCACGGGCAAGAGTTCGCCCGTAGAAGGGATCGGTTTGCTGATTTTTACCTGACCGCTATTGAGTGCTGCCAGCGCAGTGTGGTTTGCCAGCGGCATGCTGGCCATCAGTGCAATGAATGATCTACGGTCCATTGGAATCTCCAACTGGATGCTTGCGCTCGACTCGAACAGAATTCACGGCTGTGTTGCCAGCCACTTTGCCTGAAATAAAGTACGCACGATACAGGAAAACCGATGACTTCCTGACCTGCATCAATGGCTCCATGACAAGGCCGTCGAAGCGACAGAAAACAGTACGATATATTTCCCAGTTACCGTGCAGACGCGCAACGGCGAGAATCAGGCAGCGCCTTGAAATATCGTTTGTCGTTGAAACGGGTGACTAGTGGGTCGTGGGGCTAATTCGGTAACACATCTCGTCCCCAGCGCCGCCAGCCCAGCTTTAAAAAAGCCCCCGTGTACTGGCCAGAGCCATTGTACCAACCACGCCCTTGAAGCCAGCGCCGACGGTAAAATTCCCCGTTCTGGTGTTCGTGACAATTATTCGCAAAACACGCCGCCTTGTTCGCCTAAGCTGTCTGCAATAACAATAGGCACTCTGAGAGTCTTGCTCATGAATAAAGCATTAACCGCTCTTCTACTGATTGCAACACCAATGTGGTCCTTTGCTCAAACGAATTCAGACGACGGCTTTATTGATTTTTCGATCGGGTATCAGATCATGTGTGGCGTTCGAGCGGACAATTCTGTTGCCTGCGAGACAGGGTCACTGTACAGAAAGTGGGCTCTACCGGCGAACCACCCTCCGCTGGTCCAGGTCGACTCTGGTGCCTCGCACAGTTGCGGCGTAACCACCAGTGGTGGTATCTGGTGCTGGGGCGACGACGACTTTGGCAAGCTCAACGCACCCAACGATGTCCTGAATTTTGTTTCTGTGTCTGTCGGCAACGGCTTTCACAGTTGTGGAGTCACCGATGAGGATCAGATTATCTGCTGGGGCTTGAACACCAACGGGCAGGCCAACCCACCCAACGACGGATACGGATTCACCCAAGTCTATGTCGGGTATCAAACCACCTGTGGCTTGAGAACCGATCGCGAGATTGAATGTTGGGGTGGCGGAGATCCTGATGCCCCCGCTCGCATATTCGGAAACGGCCCCTACAGTGCGTTTGTCACTGAGAACGGATTTAACAGGCGGCCAGACAACTGTGGGTTGCTGGAAGATGGCACGTTTGACTGTGAGGATGTTCCCAGCCCGCTGCTGTTGAATCAGTATCAGGACATTGAATTTGCCTATCCGTATGTTTGCGGTCTGCAGATTGACGGCCAGATCGAATGTGTGAAGGAAGTAGATACCAACTCGACGTATAATCTTGGGCTTGAGAGCATTGAAGGGCAATACACCGAACTCGAGAGAACGGGTAGCGGCCTTTGCGCACTCTCTGTAGATGGAGACATTCAGTGCTTCGGGGATACTACTTACAACGAGCTCATTCCGGGCGCAACAAAGGTGGTTCCCGTTCCAGAGGGCGTATCAGTATCCATTTATTCTGATACCGCCATCGAAGTAACCTGGGAACGGATCAGGAGACCGGGGATTGCCGGTATCAGTGGATACGAGGTTTACAAAAACGGAGAACTACAGACCGTTACTGAAGGCACCAGTTATTTCGATGACACGTTGGCGCCCAGTGTTACCAGCCGCTATTCGGTGCGCGCCGTCAGTGGTATCGACAGGCGAAGCGATTTTTCTGAGGAAGTTGTCGTCGATACGGGGGAAAGAGATAACGGTTCAAACCCCATTGGAACCTCGTATACCGTTCCAGCCAGACCTTCTGAACCCACAACAGTCGATGTCTATGTGTACAGCGCAAACCTGATTGAGCTTATATGGAATCGGCCTGTTAATACTGAAGCCATAGGCTACGAGATCCGTCGCAACAACACCTACATTGGCTTCACACAAGGTATCAGCTTTGTTGACAACACGGTAGCAGCCGAAAACTGCTATCGGTACAACATCCTTCCGATTCATGCTGACGGACATATCCTGGGATTGCTCAACGCCGTGGCTGCTACAGGCACCATCCAGGGATGTGAGTAAGGGTGAAGCGGCTTGGCACGTTCAAGCCGCAACTATCGATCATGCGCCCTAAAATGTACCTGGCATCAGTTGTCTGGGCAACCAGAGAGCCAGCTCGGGAAAGAGGATAACCAGCAACAAAATGATCAGCATGGGTATCAGGATAATGATCACATCCCGGAGCACTTGAACAACATTCAGCTCGCCTATGGCAGAGGAGATCAACAGGCACAAGCCATAAGGTGGCGTAACAAGCCCAAATGCCAGAGAGATAATCCCGATAATGGCAAAGACAATGGGATGTATGTCTGCGCCAGCAGCGACAGGCATCAACACCGTTCCCAAAATAATGATGGTGGGAATAGCGTCTATGAAAAGACCAAACAGTAAAAACAACAGCGCGATGATCAAACCCGTTCCGAACGGGCCTGCATTGAAAAGCGTCAGCCACTCAACAATGAGTCGCGGTACTTTGTAGTACGCGAGCAGCCAACCAAACGCTGTTGCCGTACCGATCGCGAACAAGGAGATCGAGGCAAAACGACCCGTATCATAAAAGATATGGCCGAGCTGTCGGAAACTGACGGTTCTGTAGACAAACAATCCGAGAATCATCGCATAGGCGGCAGCGATGATCGCACTCTCTGTTGGCGTAACGATTCCGCCAACGATTCCCCCAACGACAAATACGGGAGTCAGTAGCGCTAATATTGCGCCACTGAATGCCTTCCAGAATTCCGTAAAACTGGGACGACCAGCGGTTGGATACCCATACACCTTCGCGTAGCCGTATACCGTGCTCAGCAGTGCAATGCCTATCAGCAAGCCAGGAATCGCACCTGCCAGAAACAGTGCACCCACCGAGATCTGCATGACCCCACCCCACACAACCATCAGAATGCTAGGCGGAATGATCACCCCCATGACAGACGAACAAGCGGTAATGGCTACCGCAAATCTTGCATCAAAACCTTCACGCTTCATGGCGGGTATCAGTATTTTTCCACAGCCCGCAGCATCTGCTGTTGAGGAACCTGAGATGCCGGCAAACAACATAGACACCACCACGTTGACATGACCCAGCCCACCCGGTAGCCAGCCAGTCATCACCTTTGCCAGATCAATCATGCGATCGGTGATCTTGCCGGAATTCATGAGATTGGCAGCCAGCAGGAAAAATGGTACCGCCAGTAAAATGAATGAGTTGTAGGACTGGAACATTCGATCAAGCAGGATGAACGGCGTTAACCGTAAATCAAGGACAACGACAGGTATGGTCGACAGTCCTAATGCAAAGGCCACGGGCACCCGGAGCAATATCAAAAACAGGAAGCCGCCGATCAGCATGGCGCAAGCCATGCCGGCTGAGAGAATCATCATGAGGCAACCCTTGCGTTACGGTATTTCTGGATAGCTTCCGACAACCGGTAGGTTGAGAACACCGCCCAGACGATTCCGGCTATGGGCACCGAGACATGGGTAACCGCCATATTAGCGCCCATCATCACTGAGTGCTGAATGGCGCCGAATTGCGTGTACTCGATGCCGTACCAGGCAAACAATAATCCGAACAGTATCAGCAGAACCAGTACAAAGCCGTTCTGAAGTAGCTTAAGCAACGGTGATTTCGCTTGCGGTAACACATCAACACTAAAGTGGGTGCCGTCCCACACAGCGACCATTGAACCAATCATGACAACCCAGACGAATATGAAGGTCGCCAGTTCTTCGGTCCATAAGTAAACCGGAATGATGCCGGTATACCGTGCTATCACCTGGGCCGCTACGGGCAACGCCAACACCATAGTCAACACGCCAATCAAGACACGCAACACCCCACAGAAGCGTTCCAGTAGCAAACCGATCAAGGTAATATTCTCCAGGTATTAGCGTTAAAAAATGGCGCGCCGTGAGCACGACACGCCATTTGCTCCCACCGCTTTACATTGAGCGGATGGACTCCAACAGTTCGGTAGCCCCAAGATCGGCAGCAAACTCATCCTGTACGGGTACGACAAGATCAAGCAGATTCTCACGGTTTTCGAACTCGGTGATCATGATTTGCTCTGCATCAGCCATGGCTTGCAGCTTTTCCCCATCTTCACGACTCTCAATCTCACGGCCAAATGCGCCCGCTTTTGCACCTGCTTCAAGCACAAGCGCCTGAAGGTCTTCAGGAAGCTTACGGAATGTCTTTCCACTCATGGTCAATGGTCGGACAGTAATGGCGTGCTTGGTCAACGTAATGTTCGGTGCTACCTCATAGAATTTCAGATTTTGTATCGACGCTGCTTCGTTCTCAAAGCCAGCAATTACACCCGTCTGAATGGCGTTGTATACCTCGTTATAGGCAATTGCAGAGGGAGCGGCACTAATCGCGGAGAATATTTTCGCCTGAATGGGCGCACCCATGACCCGCATTTTATGGCCACCCAGCTCATCCATATTGGCAATGGGTTCAGCTGAAGCCAGATTACGAGTACCACCACCTGCATAGCCGATGACTTTGATATCGGCTTTTTCGTAAAGCTCTTCTTCCAGCGGTGCCAGTACGTCAGATGACAACACAGCATTCCAGTGGTCAAGGTCTCGAAACAGGAATGGCATGTCCATCAGTGGAATAGCGGGTGCGAATACAGCCATGTTTGACGGCGCCATGATGGCGTAGTCGATAGCGACTCCCTGCTGGAGAAACGTGACGAAATCACTCTCATCACCCAATTCTCCGTTGAGATGCATCTCAAATTCGACTTCGCCCTCATAACCTTCACTGATGAGCCTTTCGAATTCTCGCAGCGTTTTGGTATACGCGTGATTTTCATCAAAAAGGCTTGCACCACGAAGTGTAATGTCAGCCGCATTTGCGCTGAAAGCTACCGTGGACAGCACCGTAGCAACAGCTGCGGCCTTCGCGATACCCACTGTAGATTTAAATAGACTCATAGAAATCCTCCAATTTTTAAAATGCGGCCAGGCCGCAACAAAGCGCAAGGGTTCCCGGAACACCGGGGGTGACAGAACTCATGCCGCGCAAGCATTGCGTTCCGCTTTTTTTCTCACATCAGTCAGTCCGTTGAGCCAAACGAGCAGAGCTCAACTGCATTGCATGGTTGCGGGTAGTTCTCATCTGTACGTGGCACGCAGAAGACTAGAGAGCAGGAAAAACGCAAGACAATGGCCTTTCTCAATGACACACCTTATCCCCTGCCTGTTGGCAGCCAACCTGCTGGAGCGAGTGCCTCTCGATCTTAAACAGCGCCACGTAAGCAGCATCTTGATTTCGATACCCCCATTACCGCCAAACTACCATACTGGTATACAAGTTGACAAATACTTCGTCTTTTTACTTTTTCCGGAAGTATTTCGCCACCAGCAAAAACGAAACGCCATGGCGACTTTTCATAGGCCACGACGTGGGTAGTGAAATGGCTGGTTCGCTGGTTCGCTGGTTCGCTGGTTCGCTGGTTCGCTGGTTCGCTGGTTCGCTGGTTCGCTGGTTCGCTGGTCAGGATGATGTCCCCACCAGGAATTGCTGAGAGTTTTCAAATCACAGGGCGAGCGATCAGACGTCCACGGCCATCTCGAGTATCAGTCAGATAGTAATGACTGAGGTCGCAGCGGGTCTGATCGTGCCGGTGCAGCTATTGAAGCTCTATCAAGACATCTCATCGTAGAGCCAATCGCAATGGACACGTCGTAAACCCTGGCCGTGAGTAGCCACTGGAGAAACGTGTGTGAGTTTGCGCATGACCTTAGGTGCGCATCCCTGATGCTCTCTATCAGGGATTGTCAGCGGGCGAATAATCAATAACGTCACTGAGTACGTTAGCCGCTTCTTCCAGAATAATATCGGCAACAGCTGTATCTCTGCTCTCGTCATTCTCATTCGCGGCGGCTGAACCAAACGCGCGGCGATACAGTTCCAGGCGTTTCGCACTATCGACCTGTCTCTCTTCAATTAACCGCCGTCTGTCTTCTTCAATCAGCGTTATCTCTTGCTCGGCTCTGGCAACTCGCTGTGCCTCAAGCTCTTCAATGAGCAAGCTGAACGAATCATTATTTCGGTAACGGGATTCGTGCAGTGACTGTAGTCGTTGATAGTCGGGCTCGTCCTTGGACCACAGATCATAGTCGGCGGCCGCCATTTCAGCCCAGGGTAGCGCATTGTCCAGCCCTCGTTCTCCTTGCGCATCAGAATCCAGTGCCGTGGGAAACAGGATGTCAGGTGTAACGCCGCGGTGTTGCGTACCACCCCCATCGACTCTGAAAAACTGAGCCATGGTGATTTTCAGTTGACCCAATTTCCCCTCGTTGTCCAACGGTGCCACCGTCTGTACGGTGCCCTTACCAAAGGTAGGTTCACCAACAACCACCCCACGCTGATAGTCCTGAATAGCCGCCGCAAAAATTTCGGAGGCCGATGCACTGTTACGATCCACCAGTACAGCTAATGGTCCATCGTAGGCAATCATCGGATCGTTATCGACTTCTGCCTCTATGTCGCCGTTGGCTTTTCTAATCTGAACCACGGGGCCGGATTCAATAAACAGTCCTGTCAATCGTGTGGCCTCATACAGAGAGCCACCGCCGTTACCTCGAAGATCAATGATAATCCCATCGACACCATCATCTGTAGCCAACAACTGTTTCAGCAAACGCTGGATATCACGCGTGGTACTACGAAAATCAGGCTGCCCCTGGGCCATGGCTGCTGAGTCAAGATAGAAAGTTGGCAAGTCAATGACACCAAAGCGCCGCGTGATTCCCTCTTGCGACACATCGACAACCGAGCTTTTAGCTGCTTGCTCTTCCAGTTTTATTTTGTCACGTACCAAAGTAATGACGGTGGGAAGCGAACCTGCTGGCGCATTGGTGGGTAACGTCTTCAGTCGTATTGTCGAACCTTTTGGGCCGCGGATGAGATCCACCACATCCTCTAACGGCCAACTGACAATATCAACAATCTCTTCTTTCTCTCCATCTCCAACGCCAATAATTCGGTCTTCAGCGTTCAGTTGATTGCTCAAGGCAGCCGGGCCACCGGCAATCACACGGTCAACTACCGTGTATTCATTTTCCGTTCTCAGCGCCGCGCCAATACCTTCCAGCGACAGACTCATGTTGATGTTGAAATTCTCTGAGCTGCGTGGTGAAAAGTAAGAGGTATGTGGCTCTACCGACAGTGTGTAGGCGTTAATGAAGATCTGAAATACATCGTTAGCAGAAAGTTGACCGATCCGCCGCGCCATCCGCCTGTAACGTTCCTCCAACGTATTGATCAACTCTTCGTTGGATCGGTCTGCCAGGCGCAAGTTGAGCACGTCATTCTTCACGCGCTTACGCCATAATTCGTCAGCCGCCTTTTGAGACGGTAGCCAAGCCGCATCCTCACGATCGAATGCGTAGCTCTCGTCGAGAGTAAAATCAAATTCTCGGGTCAGTAGCTCAAGCGCAAATTGAGATCGTTCTTCAACCCTGATTCGAAAACGCTTAAAGATCTCAAAAGCCGGTTCCAGTTGCCTTCTTCGCAGTGCATCGTCAAATTTCAAACGGTACCTGTCAAACTCCGCTATGTCGTCTGCCAGAAAGAAGGTTTTCTGCGGGTCAAGTGATTCCAGAAATCGGTCAAATATCTGATCGGACAGATCGTTGTCCAGAGAAACCTTACTGTAGTGATACTTTTGCATCAGGAAGGCAATGCCTTCGGTTGCCTTCTTATGCTCGGACGTTGGGCTCAGCGAATCCAGTGGGGTCAGTCGGGTGTCTGCTGCAGCCGTATTGATGAACAGCAGGTTGAACGCAACCAACGCGACGCAGCACAAACGAGGCATCGATCGATAGCTCCGAGAGCTTCCAGAATCAGGGTAGTGGTGCTGTTGCATCAATCAGAAATACCTTGGCGCGTTGAAAGGAGGAACGAAGGGGCGTGACGGCTTGTCTCAGGCCTAACTGAAGGCTAGCAAGAAACACGCGAAAAAACCCTGCCTTCGTCTCTGATGCTCAACCCCTCGAGACAAACTTGCATCCGTGGGGCGTTCCCACGCTAGGTTTTGCCTTACCCTGCCAATGAAGTTCGTGAGGGCGCAGATGTGCGTCAATATTCAGCCTGGGGCTATTGATCACCCCGCGTCGAAACAGTTCCTCGGAATCAGGTGATAGTGCATTATAATACCTTCAATAGACCGAGTCACATCGCCACAACTGCCCCAACGACAGACAGAATCCTCTGAGGCCCGTGTGGTGTCACTTTCTGCCCTGCTCGACCACATTTGAGTCAATTTTTCCATGGCGTTTTACGATTTCTCTGCCAGCACAAAACAGAAAATCATTTGAGTGACGTTAAGGCACGGCTCTTCTAACCACTGAGTGTTATCCAGATTACGCCCATGGGCTATTGGGAGAGTATGACAGTTAGACAGAAGCAAATAGCTCAGCGATAAAAGCATATAGCTCAGCAACAAATCGAAATGTACAGCTGGGAGGCATCTATTCCCTGTTTGAAT
>CALLPU010000185.1 GCA_938016235.1 uncultured Granulosicoccus sp.
CATATATGCGCTCATTCTGGTCGGTGGAATTGTGCGCGCCACCGGAGCCGGCATGGGTTGTCCCGATTGGCCCACGTGTTTTGGTCAGTGGATTCCGCCAACCAGTGAGTCCCAGTTACCGGCGGACTATCAGCAGATCTATGCTGACAGGGGGTACGCAGAAACCACCTTCAACGTCCGTAAAACCTGGACGGAATACCTGAACAGACTCCTGGGTGTGTTTACAGGATTCACCATACTGGCGACGTTGATCGTGGCCATACCGTATCGGCGTGTGCAACCGAGCGTTTTCTGGTTGGCTTTGTCGGGATTCATTCTCGTTGGGGTGCAGGGCTGGCTCGGTTCACGAGTCGTGGCGAGTAACCTGAATCCTGGCATGATCACCATTCATATGCTGCTGGCGCAAGTGATCGTGGGCATCCTGATCGCCGCGCTGGTGCGCTCCGGCCGTGAACGCTATCGCGACATTCGCATCGAGCGCTTGCCCAGGTTTTTTTACCCGTTAATGGTGTTTGCCATGGCGGTCGGCTTGCTGCAATTGGTCATGGGTACGCAAGTGCGTGAGGCGGTGGACCTGATTGCACGCAGCAGCGACAACAGCAACCGGCATCTGTGGATAGAAAACCTGCCGCTGATCTTTGCCATACACAAGTATTTTGCCATCCCGCTTGTATTGCTGAACGGCTGGTTGATTATGGCGGTCCTGAATCATTCACAGTCGACCATCCTGAGACGGTTGAGCATCGCACTGGCTGTATTTCTTCTGGGTACCATCGTTATTGGCATGAGCATGGATAGATTGCATCTACCCATGTTTGCCCAACCACTGCATTTGTGGCTTGCATCATTGATCTTTGGCACCCAGCTGGCGTTGCTGCTGATTCTCAGACACGCCCGGCATACGACTGCCGACCCGGCAGCGGTGTCACCGGCATCGCCGGCTCTGTCTCCCAGTCCCGACTACTGAGCGGATTGTCAGTGTTTTCGGTATTGAGGCTTGCCTGACATTGGCACAGGTATCACTGTAGGCAACAACAACCTACAACTCTTGCGACAAGGACGTCGTTATGCAAATACCCCTGTGTTTTACGAACCCGCGCGCGGTTACAGCGCAACGCTGTCTACCAGTCTGGATCGTTGCGGCTCTGCTGAGTATCTTATGTGCGCTTGTGTCAACTGTGCAGGCACAGGGTCTGGCTCCAGCGGCCCTCCAGGCCCTGTCTTCGCAGGATCGTGAGCCGCCCAGGAAAGGGCGCTATTCAACAAGCAGCGGCAGTGAAGGGGTTCAACAGCGACTGGATATCAACCTGGCTACTGCAAGTCAGCTGGAGGAGCGGTTGCCGGGCATAGGGCCAGCAAAAGCTAGCCGGATAGTCGAATGGCGGAGCCTGAACGGGGCATTTCAAACCCTGGATCAGTTGCTGAAGGTCAACGGTATTGGCCCCAAAACACTCGAACGTATCCGGCCCTATCTGCGAGTTGGTGAGGCGGCTGCGTTGAACAACAATTCCAGTGGCGACCCGGTAGAAGAACAGGTGGCACTGGCCGTACAGCATATCGTGGCTGTTGCACAGCGCGATGCGGTTGCCGCGAGGCGTGAGGCCAAAGCCGCCACGCGTTCATCAGGCGATTAACGCCAGATACTGCAGGAGCCCCCACTCGCGAGGCAGTTATTTTTACTGACCCACTAATCGCCTTCAAATTCACACAGTACGTGTACCGGCACATCCAGCGCTTCGATGCGTTGTCTGCCTCCCAGTGCGGGTAGATCGATGATGAACGCACTACCGATCACCTGGGCACCGCTACGCCGGATCAATTTTATGCCAGCCTCGCAGGTGCCACCCGTGGCGATGAGATCGTCTACCAGCAATACCCGTTCACCCGCTTGCAACGCACCCTCGTGCAGTTCCATGGTGGCTTCACCGTATTCCAGCGTGTATGACTCACTCATTCGCGGCCCGGGCAGCTTGCCGGCTTTGCGGATGGGGACAAACCCGACAGACAACTGATGAGCGATTGCACCACCCATGATGAAGCCGCGTGCTTCCAGAGCTGCAACCTTGTCGATCCGATCGCCAGCATAAGGATGCAGAAGATTGTCAATGGCCATGCGAAACGCCTGTGCATCGCCAAACAAGGTGGTGACATCTCGAAACTGAATGCCAGGCTTGGGGAAATCAGGGATCGTACGGATGGAATCTCGTATGTTCATGATGCAGTTGGTTGCGCTGTTCCGGCAAAGGCACTGGTGTGACCATAAGGGTAACACTTGCCGCAGGCAGCCTGAAATGCTGATCCGTTGAGCCCGCGTGATATTATTAGCGCACTTAACTGAGTGGCTGGATCGACGACATGCGTCTGATAACCAAATTGTTTCTAATTGTGTCTGCTGTGGTATTGGCAGGCTGCAGCACGATCAAATACAACACCCTTGAAAAGGTCGGCATCCACAAGCGTGACTTGCTGGTAGGCAATGTAGAGGATACCCGCGACGCCCAGAAAGAGGCGCAAGAACAGTTCCAGGATGCGCTAGAACGTTTTGGCAATATCGTCACCATCGAAGATACTGACCTGAAAAAAGCCTACAACCGTCTGAAAGACGAGTACGAGGACAGCAAAGATGCTGCCGAGGACGTATCCGAGGAAATCGACGAAGTTGAGGAAGTTGCCGCTGATCTGTTTGACGAATGGCGCGAAGAGAACAAGGCCTATTCGGATGCGGTCTTGCGCCGAGACAGTGAGAACAAGCTGCGCGACACCGAAGCGCGTTACAAGGAAATGCTCAAGAGCATGAAGCAGGCCGAGGCGAGTATGCAGCCCGTACTCTCATCGCTCTACGACAACGTGTTGTACCTGAAGCACAACCTGAACGCCCAGGCGGTTGGGTCGTTGCGCACCACCTTCAACGAACTGGAAGGGGATATCGGCATTTTGATTGAGCGCATGAACCAGTCCATTGCGCGCTCAAACGACTTCATCAATCAGATGAACTGATCAGGCAAGGCTGCATACAAAAGACACCATGACGAGCAGCGATGACAAGACAGAGCCTGACGATGTTCTGGATAAACTGAATCTGGAAACCGGCGTTATCAGCTGGGACGAACTCGTCAGGCATTTCGCACGAGGTGTGGTTATTGCCGTGGAGCAGCCTCTGGATCTCATAGAGGCTGCTTCCTGTTTGACACAGGATGACACAGCTACTTTGAAAGACTGGCTGGAGAATGGATCAGTGCGGCGCGCCAGCGACGATGATGCGCGCGACTGGACAAGTCGGGCACCCGACTTCTGGTGTGTCGTTACAGCGCCGTGGGTGCTGGTTCAGGAGAAAAGTCCGTCAGAGAGTTTACCCACGCACTCAACAGTGCACTAGCGGCCTGCGGTGGGGTGAGCTGCTGTTGCCGTACGTCTGTCTCGGTTTTTCGTATTAACGCGTGCAGCTCGGTGTTGTCTCTGAGAGACGCCAGCACCTGTTCATCCACCATCGACCACATCCAGCGAATCCGCTGCTGTTCTCGACGTTCAACCAGTTCGCCGCTATCAATCAGCTGTCGTCTGTGATCTCGCACCGCTTGCCATAGTTCATCGAGTCCATCACCGGTCAACGCGCTGCACGTCAGCGTCAATGGTTTCCAGCTACTGCTGTTCTGCAGGATGGACAACGCGCGTTGATACGCAGCCTTGGCGTGTTGGGCATCTTTTTGTAGCGTACCGTCTGCCTTGTTGACGGCAATGATATCGGCTAGTTCGAGCACGCCTTTCTTGATGCCCTGAAGTTCATCGCCCGCACCCGGAAGCATCAGCACAAGGTAACAGTCAACCATGTCGGATACGGTCGTTTCCGATTGGCCAACGCCAACCGTTTCGACCAGGATGACATCGAAACCGGCTGCTTCACACAGCAGCAAAGACTCTCGTGTAACGCGAGCGACACCACCCAGATGCCCACTGGTGGGTGATGGACGTATGTACGCCTCATCGGCAATGGACAGATCTGGCATGCGGGTTTTATCACCCAATATGCTGCCACCTGAACGTTGGCTGCTGGGGTCGATTGCCAATACTGCAACCCGGTGACCTCGTTCAATCAGCCGCAGGCCCAGCGCTTCGATAAACGTACTTTTGCCCACGCCCGGCACACCGCTAATGCCAACACGGATGGCCTTGCCGGTTCGTGGCAGCAGTTGCTGAAGTGCTCCCTGCGCTACGTCCCGGTGTGCCGCCAGGCTGGATTCTGTCAGCGTTATCGCCCGTGAGAGCAGGGCGCGGTTACGTGCCAGTACACCGTCTGCCAACGCATCCGAGGTTAATATTGCACGACTCATTCGGCAGAGTCGGAGGGTAGCGGTGGGTGCTGCAAGGCTTCCAGCAATGTATCGAGCAGCGAGGTTGCGGCTTCGGCAATCACGGTACCGGGTGGAAATACCGCGGCGGCGCCCGCGCTTAGCAGTTCGGGTACATCCTGCGGCGGAACAACGCCACCCACGACAATCTGTATGTCGCCACGATCGTGTTTCTCCAGGGCTGCCTTGAGAGAAGGCACGAGTGTAAGGTGACCGGCAGCCAGCGAGCTGGCTCCGACGATATGCACATCATTATCAACGGCTTGTCTGGCTACCTCTTCTGGCGTCTGGAACAAGGGGCCGATATCCACGTCGAATCCCAGATCGGCAAAGGCGGTAGCGATAACCTTCTGCCCCCGGTCGTGTCCATCCTGACCCATCTTCGCAATCAGAATACGTGGACGCCGACCTTCACAGGCCATGAAATGCGCAATGCGTTTTTCGATCAGCGGTAAATGATCACTGGCTGCCATGGCGTGAAGATACACTCCTTGAATGGATTGGATTCGGGCGGTGTGTCTGCCGTAAACGCTTTCCAGCGCATCGGAGATCTCACCCACGGTTGCTCTGGCGCGTGCAGCGTCCACAGCCAGAGACAGCAGGTTGCCGGATTCTTCTTTTGCCGCGCTGGTTAATGCCTGCAGGGCACGCTTATGCGCTTTAGGCTCGCGTTCTGCCCGCAACCGTTGCAGTCTGTCGAGCTGCTGCTCTCGCACTTTGGCGTTGTCTATTTTCAGAACCTCTACTGGCGGCTCATTGTCCAGCCGCAGCTCATTGACGCCAACAACGGTTTGTATACCAGCGTCTATGCGTGCCTGGGTACGCGCGGCAGCTTTCTCGATGCGCAGTTTGGGAATACCGGCTTCTATCGCTTTCGCCATGCCGCCACGGGCCTCTACTTCTTCAATGTGCTGCCAGGCTTTCTGCGCCAGCTCACGGGTCAGTGTTTCCATGAAATAGCTGCCACCCCAGGGGTCCACCGTGTTGCACAGTCCACTTTCATGCTGCAGCAGTAATTGTGTGTTGCGTGCTATTCGGGCTGAAAAATCGGTTGGTAACGCCAGAGCTTCATCAAACGCATTGGTGTGCAGCGACTGCGTATGACCGGCAACCGCTGCCATCGCTTCTATCCCGGTACGGGTGACGTTGTTGTAAACATCCTGTGCTGTCAGGCTCCAGCCAGATGTCTGGCTGTGCGTGCGCAAACTCAGTGAACGTGGATTTTTCGGGTTGAAGGTCTTGACCAGTTTTGCCCACAGAAGCCGGGCTGCACGAAGCTTGGCCACCTCCATGTAGTGATTCATGCCGATAGCCCAGAAAAATGACAGGCGGGGTGCGAAACTGTCCACGTCCATACCGGCAGCTATACCGGTTCGGAGATATTCAACGCCATCGGCAAGCGTGTATGCCAATTCCAGATCCGCGGTAGCACCTGCCTCCTGCATGTGATAACCCGAAATGCTGATGCTGTTGAATTTCGGCATGTTGCGGGACGTGAACGAGAAGATATCAGCAATGATTCTCATCGACGGTGCCGGCGGATAGATATAGGTATTGCGTACCATGAACTCCTTGAGGATGTCATTCTGGATGGTACCGGTCAGCTTTTCGGGCGCAACGCCTTGCTCCTCGGCAGCAACGATGTAGAGCGCCATGATCGGCAGCACCGCACCGTTCATGGTCATTGAGACACTCATCTTGTCCAGCGGTATCTGATCAAACAGGATCTGCATGTCCAGAATGGAATCGATGGCAACACCGGCCATGCCGACATCGCTGATGACGCGAGGATGATCAGAGTCGTAGCCCCTGTGCGTCGGTAGATCAAACGCAATGGACAAACCTTTTTGTCCGGCGGCAAGGTTGCGTTTATAGAAAGCGTTACTGTCTTCTGCTGTTGAAAATCCCGCGTATTGACGCACGGTCCAGGGTCGCGATGCATACATGGTTGGGTAGGGGCCGCGGGTATAGGGGGCAAAGCCCGGGTAGTCCAGTTCGTAGCCAGACGCAGCGCGATCAGCTTCGCTGTAGTGTGACTTCAGTGCAATACCTTCAGGGGTAGTGTCACTGTGTGCCGCAGTGTCGAATGCTGGCTCTTCACTCTCAGCTGAAGCCGGTCGTGGTCGGTTATGTTCGGTAAATTCGAAGGAGGGCTGATTCATCACGAGTTGCTCGTATCATCGCTGGAAGAGGCGTGAGCCGTGGCGGTTTCGAAGGCAGCCGAGTCTCGTACCGGCGCGAGTTTCAATTCGTTTGCATTATCAACGTTGACCTGTGAAGTGACCTTGCTGTTATCCATTGTGTTGGATGTGGCGTATCGGTTTACACCCACCATCACGAGTTGGTCGGCACCCAGTTTGCTCACGCGCAGTGCGTGCACCCGGGCAACCGCTTGTTGCCATTGCCCAGATTGAATGGATTGCAACCAGCCAGCCGCTGAGTTCATCTGACTCAACGACAGCCAGGTCTTGTCGATCAGTTCAGTGGTCAATGTTTCAATGGCGTGAGATCCGGCAAGTGGGTCTGCGACGCGCGTGAGTCCAGCCTCGCGCTCCAGGATGATGGGCAGGTTCCTGGCCATGCGTACGCCTACACCGGGGTCCGCACTTGCGTTCCATCCATCGATCTGATCATGCGGATGCACGATAATCGACGTGGCGTTCCCCATCGCCGCTGCCGTGCAGGCTGACATGTTGCGCAAGTGGTTGTTCCACGGTTCCAGGCGGCTTAAATGTCGTTTCGATGTTTCAACTACCAGTGTAAGCGGTGGTAAATCGTGAGTCTGGGAAGCCTTGGTTGTCTGGTCGTGTTGGCGCAATACGTGTTGCCATAAGCGGGCAAGACTGCGCAGCTTGATAACACCCATGAGAACGTCTGCATCGCAGCTCATCTGAAAAACAATCTGTCTGGCCGCGGCTTGCAGTGTCATTCCCGAGTTCACCAGGCAATCCAGATACAGGGTGGCCGTCGCCAGGGCTGCGTGTAATTCCTGTACGGCAGAAGCACCGGCATTGTGGTGCAGTGTTACATCTACCAGCACGGTAGTACTGCTCGTAAAGGTGTCGCTGGTTTCCCGCGCAAACTGCCCTAGCACGTCCAATGGCGCCTCGATGTCATGCTGTGCGTCACCGGTTCTCAGCCAGTGACCGACAGGGTCTGCATTGAAGCTGCACAGCACCTTGGCAGGGTCGATGTCTTGCGTGTCAACATGACGCTTGAACGCTTGGGACACTGTTGAATACTCGTTCGCGGGTCGCAGGCTGACGTGTGCTACATCAAGCATGACCCCGTTGAGCACGCGTGCGAAGTCTGTATCGTTGCTGGCATCAATCTCGACCGACGTATTGCCACCGGCAAGCGCCTCAAGAATGTGCCGGTTGGCTTTATCTGCGTCAGGCTGCAGCCCCATCGCAACGCGGTTATCCCAGCCACTGACGTGGCGATCATGCAGTGCGCCGAGCGCCATTTGTGGCGGCGCCGAGTCGTATAACACAGAGAATTTGATGCCATCGAGCGTTTCATGAGCGATGGAGGCAAGTGTTGCGTCCGCGCCGAGGCCTGCCAATGCCGACTCAACCCAATGCTCTTTCGAGGGGCTGGGAAACAGGCCATCCAGTACCGTCGCCGTCGGTGCACCCTCGTTGTCGGAGTTTGCAGATGCCTCAGGGGCTGACGTGGTCATGAGTGGAGCTCCAGCAGATAGAAGGCGATACGGAGCTCTATTGTAGTGCAACGGGGAATGCGATCCCATACACCTGTCATGCGTAGCCCTTTAAGCCTT
>CALLPU010000186.1 GCA_938016235.1 uncultured Granulosicoccus sp.
ACCAGATCGGCCATTGGCAAACCGTAGCCTTTGTAGGTTCTTGCAATGTGCACGACAATGCGCAACTGTGACATGACCAGTTGGCGAGCGGCGTCCAAATCCTCATCGTTGCGCAGGCGTCTGGCGAGGTCCTGCTCCTGCTCGACTGATAGCAGGTCGATGTTGGCGATTTTCGCCAGATAGCTGTTCAGGTCATCTGCGATGACCGGAATAGGTAATGTGTTCTTGTTGACAGTCAGGGCGTTACTCATAAATCATTCTCCAACTCGTGTCGGTACTGCTGCATTTTAGCACTCACCACATGAGAGTGCTAAATAGCGGCCAAGTTCCCGCCAAATTTACGGTATTTGGGCCCGTTAATTTACGAATTTGTAAAATAAACCTGTAGTGGAAACAGTGGGTTATGTGTTTAACCCTGGTTTTCCCTGCGGTGTGTTAAGCGTTGTGACGGCCTGTACAGACTGCTCAGGGCACCTACCAGCCCCAGAAGCGTGGAAATAGCCAAAACTGTAAATATTTGTAAAGTAGAGGGCATCGTGAGTTGAAATGAGCTGTCGTACAGCGAAGACAGGTCATCGGCCGGCTGTTGAATGGCATTTAGCGCCAACAGCGCGATGATGCAGGCGATCACGCCTCCCAGGAACCCATAAAGCGCACCGGTATACAGAATGGGTCTGTTCAGGAAGCTGCTGTTAGCGCCCAGCAGACTGGCGACTTCCATCTCACTGCGTCGCCTGAGTAATTCGAGGCGGATCGTATTGCCAATGACCAGCAGCGCGGTGAGGGTCAGAAATCCTGCCAGCAATCCGCCCACCAGCTGTATCAACGACACGATAGCCTGCAAGCGCTTCACCCAGCGCAAATCGAGCTGTACACGGGCCACCGTTTCCAGTGTGCGCAGGTCTTCGGCCAGTGCCTCGATACGAAGTGATTCCAGTGTGTTGCTGTCGGGGTACACCACAATGGCACCCGGGAATGGATTGCTGCCCAGCGTATCCACGGCTGCGCCTATGTCACTGTTGTCTCGAAACAGGCTCAACGCCTCATTGCGCGTAATGTATGTGGTGCGGCGAACTCCCGGTTTACCCAGCCAGCTCTGAGCCAGTTCTGCGCCCTGCAGGTCGTTGACTTCCAGGTTGAGGTAGGCGGTCAGACTCTCACCCTCGAGGCTGCGGGCACTCAGTTGCTGCAGGCTGCTGGAGGCGAACAGCAACATGACAGGCAACGCCAGAGTGAGCCCGAGCACCAACAGTGTCAGGGTGCTGGCGACCTTGTGACGCCGAAATTGTCGAATGCTGTGCGCCAGCGCGTATCCGCGCTTACCGTATGTCCAGCTGGAGCCTGCGGCGCTGGCATCGGGTGTGGTTTGTTGCCCTTCCTGGCTCTGGCGGCGCCTCATTGGCTGATCTGGCCCTGGTTGAGCATCAGGCGGGGATAGCGGAAGGTGTTCAGCAATCCTTCATCGTGTGTGGCCAGCAGCACGGTGACGCCGGATGCGTTGAACTGCATCAGCAACTGCATGATTTCGGCGCTGATGTCGGCGTCGAGATTGCCGGTTGGTTCGTCGGCCAGCAGCAACTTGGGACGCGCGACAACCGCACGGGCAATGCCCACCCGTTGTTGCTCACCGCCAGACAGAGATTGCGGGGCATCAAAGGCCTTGCCGGCCAGACCCACTTTTTTCAATGCCGCGGTCACTCGTGTGGGAATGTTGGCAAACTTGTACCCGCCGATGATCAGCGGCAAGGCCACATTATCGAAAACGCTGCGATCGTTGAGCAGCTGGTTGTCCTGAAAGACCACCCCCATCTGCTGTCGCAGCGCCGGTTCCTGGCGCGGGCGCAGGCGGCTGTAATCGATATTGCCGATCTGAATGTTGCCGCTGGTCGGGCTTTCGAGCCGAGCGATGAGTCTGAGCAGTGAGCTTTTGCCGGCACCGGAGTGTCCTGTCAGGAACGTGAATGAACCGGAATCAAGTGCAAACGAGACATCCTTGAGCGCAAAACGTCCTGCCTGGTACTCCAGACTGACGCGTTCAAACGAGATCACGACACAGACACCAGCGCATCCACGTATCGTTCTGCTTCAAACACTTCCAGATCAGCGACCTGCTCGCCAACGCCGATGAAACGTATCGGCAGACCCAGGTGGGCTGCGATGGCAAAAATGACGCCGCCTTTGGCCGTACCGTCCAGTTTGGTGACAACCATGCCGGTCAGTTGCATGGACTGATGAAACTGTTGAGCCTGATTCAGGGCGTTCTGACCGGTGCCGCCGTCCAGCACGATCAGGGTTTCATGGGGGGCCGCAGGATCCACCTTGCCGATCACCCGTTTGACCTTCTGCAGCTCCTCCATCAGATTGTTCTGTGTATGCAGGCGCCCGGCGGTGTCGGCAATGAGTACATCGATGCCGCGTGCCTTGGCCGACTGCACGGCATCGAATATCACTGACGCCGAATCGGCCCCTGAGCCTTGCGTAATGACGGGCACATTGTTGCGCTCTCCCCAGGTCTGCAGTTGCTCAACTGCCGCTGCCCGAAACGTATCGCCGGCTGCCAGCATGACGCTCTTGCCACCGTCCTGAAGCTGCTTGGCCAGTTTGCCAATGGTGGTGGTCTTGCCAGACCCGTTGACCCCCACAACCAGTATGACAAACGGGCTGTCGCTGTCGGGAATTTCCAGGGGCTGCTCCACCGGTGCCAGCAGTGCCACCAGTTCGCGCTGCAGGGCCAGTCGAAGCGCGTCGGAGTCGCTGACTTCAGACCGGCTGACCTGGCGATTCAGGGCCTGCATGACCTTGGTGGTGGCGTCTATGCCCACGTCTGCCATGATCAACTGGTTTTCGAGTTCCTCCAGCAGATCGGCGTCGATGGGTTTGTTGCCCAGCATGAAATCGAGCAGATTGTCGCGAAAGCGCGAACGTGTGCGCGAAAGCTTGGCTTCCAGTGGTGCTGATTCTGCAGGCTCTGCTTCGCGTTGCGATTTCTGGCGTTTGAGAAAGCTGAAGATTCCCATCGAATAAATCGTGAATGTCCAATGAATTGAGGTAGGTGAATGAAGCGACAGATTCGGCGCGTGCCGCTATCATGCAACGTTCAGACGCCTGGCTGGATCGCATCCTAACATCGTGTCCGCACCTGCAACCTCTCAGCGTCAACCCCATACCACTACACTAGTCGAAACATGCCCAAGAGCAAGTCTCCCGGTCAGGTACGCATCATTGCCGGACAATGGCGTGGGCGCAAGCTACCTGTGCCTACGGTAGAAGGCTTGCGGCCTACCGGCGACCGTGTTCGTGAAACGCTGTTCAACTGGTTGCAACCCTACGTTGCAGGCAGTCATTGTCTGGATCTGTTTGCAGGCTCTGGTGCCCTGGGTTTTGAAGCCCGGTCGCGGTATGCCGCGTCGTTAACGCTGGTGGAGCCCGCGCCGGCTGCCGCCGCGCAACTACTGGCCTCCGCCAGATTGCTGGGTGATGACTCGGTTCGGCTGGAGCGAACAACGGCTGAGCGCTTTTTACAGGCTGATCAGCGACGTTTTGATATTGTCTTTGTGGATCCGCCGTTTGCACAGGCAATCCAATGGGACATGTTGTCCCTGTTAGCGCCGGAACACCTGAACGCGCAAGCCTGGGTGTACGTGGAAGCACCGTCTCGCCAGGAGAGGCCGGATAGCTGGCCACCGGGGTATAGCCTGCAGCGTGAGAAACGATTCGGAGACGTCAAAGGCTGGCTGTTGCGTTTTGAGTCGTCGCCAGTCGGCACAGCGTGAGTAAAGCCGTGAACCGGTTGGCAACACGCCGGCTATGGCTGCCACTATCTTGCACTGCGACATATTTTCCCCCACACTCCGGTCTCGGCTTTGCAAGGGCTTTCTGATGCGCGTTACTGCCATTTATCCTGGCACCTTCGATCCCATGACCGTCGGTCATATTGATGTTGCCAGACGTGCCAGCAGTATGTTTGACGATGTGATCGTGGCGGTGGCTGCGAGCACGGCTAAAAGCCCGTTCTTCTCTCTTGAAGAGCGCGTGGACATGGCCACCAACATATTGTCGGATCTGGACAATATCACCGTACAGTCGTTTGGCGGATTGCTGGTGGAGTACGCAGCCGAAGCCGGCAGCAAGGTGATTGTTCGTGGCTTGCGTGCCATCTCCGATTTTGAATACGAGGTGCAGATAGCGGGCGTTAACCGCCATTTATCGCCGGATATCGAAACCGTCTTTATTGCAGCGGCCCAGGAATACACGTTTCTGTCTTCCAGCATCGTCAGGGAGATCGCCCGGTTGCAGGGGGATGTCAGTGAGTTCGTGCACCCCATTGTTATCGAGGCATTTGCCAAACGGCATCATCGTGCCTTGCATGAGGGATCCAACTGATGGCACTGCTGATCACCGATGAATGCATCAACTGCGATGTGTGTGAGCCTGAGTGTCCGAACGATGCCATTTACATGGGCGAGGAGATCTACGAGATTCATCCACACCTGTGCACCGAGTGCGTGGGTCACCACGATGAGTCGCAGTGCGTGGTTGTCTGTCCGGTTGAGTGCATCATATTAGACCCTGACCACAATGAAACTCAGGGCCAGTTGATGCTCAAGTACGAAGCCCTGATGAAAACGGCCCCGCAACGTTGAACTCATCACAGGCGTTATTCACGTTCGGTACCCTGATGGATACCGAACTGCTGGAGCTTGTCTGCGAACAGGCTGTTCACACGCTGGTACTGCAGCCTGCGCACGTCGCTGATCATGGGCGACGCTGGGTGATTGATGATCACTATCCGGTGTTAGTACCTGAATCGGGCAGTCGCACCCAGGGCGTCATCATCAGAGGGCTGAGCAAGGCTGCCATGGACCGA
>CALLPU010000187.1 GCA_938016235.1 uncultured Granulosicoccus sp.
TTTTCAACAAGCCCCGGATCCAGCGCCAACAGGCGTGCCAGCCCAATCACATCCGTGCTTCCCTGCCTTAGAGCCGACTCCGCTTGTTGACAGGTTTTGAATCCACCGGTGAGCATCAGAGGCTTGCGGGTGAGTTCACGCGCCCGGCACACGAATGGAAGGAAATATGGACCGCCACCGGCACTGTCGGAGGCGGATTTCGCGCCTGGGAAATACGTGCCGCCGCTGATATCAATCAGATCCACCCCCGTATTGTCGAGCCTTGCGACCACCTTCAACGCGTCTTCTTCGCTCAATCCTCCTTCCAACTGATCAGTAGAGTTCAATTTCACCGCCACGACGAATCCTGCGCTGACAGATCGGCGCACCTCATCAATGACATCCAGCAACAATTTCATTCGCGACTCAATCGACCCTCCATATTCATCGCTGCGTTTGTTGAACAGTGGAGACAGGAACTGACTCAAGAGAAAACCATGCGCGGCGTGAATTTGCACACCAGCAAAACCTGTGCTCTCTGCAAGCATTGCAGTGCGCGCAAACTCAGCGGGCACGCTGTGCACCTCAGCATTCGTCATAGCTGAACATGTCAGACCCGGAATGTCGATCTCACTGGGGCCTCTGGGTCGGCTGATAGCGGGATAAGCCATTGCACCCGCATGTCCGAGCTGCAGCCACAGCTGCGAGTCGTTTACCGAAGCCTTGCTTGCCAATAACCTGAATGGCGCCAGCGCTGATTCCGCACATAGCACGAGATTGCCCGGTTTCTCTGCGTTGATTGGAGCACTCTGAACCTCGCCAATAATGGAGGCTGCAACGCCACCGTGTGCCCAGCGTTCATACAATCGTGTTTGTGCGTTTGTTGGATTGCCGCGACCATCACCGAGTGAGTCAGACATCGCCGACTTTATAATTCGGTTCTTAAGCACAGCCCCGCACGGTAGCTCAAGGGGCTGAAACAGTTGGCTGGCGTTTTTTGGAGTCACGATGGATGCTCTTATTCGGGACGTTGCAATAATTCGGTCAATGCCGTCTGTCCACTATCACCCATATAGCCAATCAGAATAAGTTTCACTGTTCCTGTCGTGTATTTAAATGCACCCTGGCAGTGTGAGCTTCCATCATCTTGCCGTCAATATCAATGCGCCCTTTAAGCCAGCAAATGTAAATCGGTATGGCAGACCAGCCTGTCTTCAGCAGCACTGCTGTTTCATGCCGCTAGTTGGCATTGATCTCCAGCAATTCAACAACGAAAATCAGGGCTTCACCAGGACCGATTGCAGTCCCTGCTCCTGTATCTCCATAAGCCAGCTGGGGAGGCAGGACGAATCGATACTCGCTACCCACACTCATCAACTGCAACCCTTCAAGCCAGCCGGGTATGGTTCCGGCAAGCTGAAACGTGGCCGGCTGATTTCGACTGTAGGAGCTGTCAAACTCTGTTCCATCAGTCAACGTCCCCACATAGTGAACTGTCACCGTACTTTGAGCAGAGGGTTTAGCCCCTGATGCAGGCGAGAGTACTTCATATTGCAAACCCGAGTCGGTAACCATGACATTGTTGCGTGCGGCATTCATGGCCAAAAACTGAGACTGATTATCCGAGTAAGCCGGAAACGGGTTCGATGCTGGCATATCGGATGAACCACCACAGGCAGTCAACATCAGGCAAATGCTGAATAACACGCATCGGAAAATCATCATTTTTCTCCAGTTAATAGTGTCGCGAAGGCATGAATCAGGCCGAGTGCGCACCAGGCTTATTCTAAAGCCATTCTAATGTGACAACGCCATTGAGGCACGAACATGATTGCGAATCTGGTTCAGCGCCGCTGTGGATTCTGGAAACTCACCCCAGCTTGGCCAGGTATGCCACAGCCCATGCGACAGGTGAAGCCGCGCCGAACCACCGGTAGCCACCACTTTCTGAACAAGTCTGATCGCATCATCTGCCAAAATTTCCTGGTCATCCGCCATCACCAGCAGGGGTGGCAGTCCAGTCACATCACTCAATAACGGCGAAACTCCTGGGTCGGAAATGCCCTTGTGACCTGCGTAGAGCGCTGCACAGTGTTTCAACACGTCCAATGACACGACGGGGTCGGTATTGGTTTTCGCCTTGACTGATACGCTTGAAAAAGACAAGTCAACAGACGGTGACAGAAAAAACGCACAGCGCAGGCCAGGTTTCAGCGCCGAGTCCACATTCAGCATTGCAGCAAGTGCCAGATTGCATCCAGAGGAATCGGCACCGATACAAATGCCGCGTTGCACGGTGTTCGAAGACAACACAGACACCAGTACAGCACAAACGTCGTTGACAGCTGCAGGGTATGGATGCTCCGGCGCGAGCCGGTAGTCTATCGACAGCACACGGCTGCCCGTGTGTAATGCAAGGCGAGATGTCCACACCCGAAACGTCTGACAAGAGCCTTCAACAAGACCACCGCCATGACAGTAAACAATCGTATTGTCAGTCGTTACGTCTGTTGGCGTGCTGAGTAGACATGACACACCGCCTACAAGACAAACCGTCTCCACCACCCCGTGAGGGGACAATTGCCTCCGTGCTGCCACCTCCCATTGCTGGCACTTTTCAGAAAGTGGTAGAGGTGACAACGTATCACGTTCAATTGAATCACGAATACCTTTGGCCGCCTTGCTGATCAATTGAGCTCCCCCTGACCCATTAGGGTGATGTTGAGAGCTGACCACTCAGCATGGCAACTCTGGCACCCAGATATTCTGCCGTTGATAAATTAGCCGGATCCGGCTCCGGCGTCAGACAATGACACGCCAAACCCAGTTGAGAGCCGGAAGGATTACGGCCTTGCGGATCGAAGCCACCGGGAATATCCAACCCCATCCACAACATGCCATGCTGCGACGCCAGGATGCTGAAGTATTGCAAAGTCGCCAATTGATCACCGTTCGCATTGGCACCGACAGTGAATCCAGAAGCAACTTTTCCCGACCACATCTGCGCATCCCACCGGTCACTCGTTGCGTCTGCGAATGCTTTGAACTGGGCAGCCGGTCCTCCCATGTACGTGGGGCTTCCAAAGATAACGGCGTCTGAGTCGTCGATCAGTTCCAGACACTGACGTTGCCGGAACCTGCCCTCTACAATGTCGGCTCCGCTTATGCGGTATAGAGTTGCAACCGCATCACCATCAGAGCGACACCCTTTGAGCACCGCTGACGCCAGGTTGTGCGTGGTTCCGGTTTCGGAAAAGTACACGATAGCGACTTTGGGCATTCGTTACCGTGGCCTCAGAGACACGCGAGAAACCAGCAAGTCTTGTGACGATACACTTGATAAAGCTTTTTCGTAGAATACAATCAAGACCGCTCTGTTAACAACTTGACGCCCATGACACAGAAAAAAGCCCCTAACGCCGCTTCAATGTAGCGCCTTGCGCGGGTATAGATCCTGACCATCGGCTGTGTGGAAAAAGCCAGCGCATAAATTACATGGCCACCCACCGACAGTAGAGTGGCTCCAATGACGATACTGCTGCCCACCCACATCGGGGCATCGGCATGAACGCCAATGGACACAATGGCTAGTATGGCGACAGCGGCTTTTGGATTCGTCATTTGAACGGCAACGCCACGTTTGAAATAAGCCACCTTGTCATCAAGTTCGAGCGTTGTGAGATTCACTGCTTTTGCCGAGGCTGCTGAACGCAATGCCTTGTAACCTAACCACAGTAAATAGATGCCACCCAAGATCTTCAGTGCCAGCATCACGACAGCATATTTTGAAATGATGGCTGTGAAGCCCAACACAGCCATCAGCACCCACAGAAACGTGCCGCAACCGACACCTAAGGCCAGAGCGATCCCTTCTTGGCGCCCAACTCCCATTGACGTGCCGATGACCGCCAGTATGTTTGGACCAGGACTCATGAGTGCCAGCATGACAGCTGATAGTGACAGTAAGACACCCGGAAGAAATAGTTGAATCTCATTCATGCAACGGCCGCTCCACACTGGGGCTACCATAGTAACCAGTATGCCGTTTGCTGGCCACCCCGCACCTGAATGAGCCAGGGCCAGAATCACGCCGGATTCTGTCAATCACCGATGGTTACGTCAGACAGGGAACACAACGATACGAGCAGGACCATCCTTCTCAGATGGCCAAACACGGAGCAGACTGCAGACTGTCATGTTTGCCTCAGAACACCCATACTGCGCTATCGCCGCGAACCAGTGGCCTTTTTCACAACGGTACAATGATAGGTTCCGTTTTCCTTGTCGCTGCCACTCACAGAGGACTCGACAGCGAAGCCGCTACTGCGAAGCAGACGACCAACGCGCTTTGTCGAATACTCGGCGGTGCGATCCGGCGGCACTTCACAATAGGTAAGTACCAGCCTTCCTTGATCACTCAGCGTTCTGTGTATCTCGGATAACGCCGCTTTAGCATCAGGCCAGAAGTAGATGACGTTGACACAACACACTTTCGAAAACCTTCCACTCTCATAGGGAAGTACATGATCCGAGCACAGTCTGAGCTCCAATGACCCGGCATCGATTGCGTTTTTGAATATTTTTTTTGCTCTGGAGACAGCCAGGTCGGACAAATCGGTCGCCGCCACATCCTTGCAGGCACTCGAATGCAGAATTTTGTGCAACAGTGCGCCACCCCCGAAACCGACCTCAAGCACACGATCCGAGGCATCAAGATCGAGGCTTGTGTATGTCACCTCATTCATCCCAACGTTAACAGCATTGAGTCTGTTGAGAATCAGCCGGCCCAGAATTCCTTGAGGCCGACCCAGTTGGCGAACAACTTTTGGTGAGTACATTGCATTCCGACCTCTGCTACAGGCCTCAATGCTAACGTAGATCATGGTTTCACAGAAGCTCAGAGGCACGCCATGTGAATCGATCATTCTCCGGGAAACAAGCCCCGGATATATGATCTACCCTCTCACAATCGGGCAGCGGCTAATCGATTGCGTTCCATCATGGCATTCCGACATCCGGGTGTGTCAAGCCTTTATCGCTTTTGTCCCACAACGACCGTCCAGTAGGTTGGATAATCAGAGTCTGAGCTCACCACGCAGGCAGCACCCATTTCGGTAATCTGTGGCTGCATGATGTTGGCACAATGACCCGGGCTACCTACCCAGCCATCCTGCACCAGGCCAACCGTATCCTGACCAGCCGCTATGTTTTCACCGATGTATCGGTATTCATACCCCTCTGCCAGTGCACGATCCCAAACCTGCAGCCCATCCGATCCGGAATGACTGAAAAAATTGTTGTCCGCCATGTCTTTTGAATGTCGTAATGCAGTGGCCGCTAATGCCTCATTCCAAACCAGCGCACCGGCAGCAGAAAATGCTTCACTACCACACTGTCTGGCCTGAGAACGAGATGCGTTCGTCGCCTCCAGAATCGCCGCATTAAGCGCCTCTGGTGCGGCTGAACAGGGAATCTCGGCAAAGTCCACCGGAACGCCAGGCTCAGGCTCAGGCTCTGGCTCTGGCTCTGGCTCTGGCTCTGGCTCTGGCTCTGGCTCTGGCTCTGGCTCTGGCTCTGGCTCTGGCTCTGGCTCTGGCTCTGGAGTTGGTGGTTCAACCGGATCGGGGTCAACCGGATCAGGGTCAACCGGATCAGGCTCAACTGGATCGGGCTCCACAGGGTCAGGCTCAACTGGATCAGGCGCAGCACCCGTATCCAGGTTCACCTCACCTTCGGTCGATCCAAAGTTCTGCGTCACAATCACCGATGGGGTCTCACCGCCGCCGAAATTAAAATCTCCCACCTCAATCCCGATGCCCACATAGTCCAGATCCGGGTTCAGCAGGTTCGCCCGATGCCCCGGCGAGTTCATCAAGGAGCGATGCAAATCCTCGACATCGTCTCGAAACCCCGGCTC
>CALLPU010000188.1 GCA_938016235.1 uncultured Granulosicoccus sp.
GTTGCCGGCAAGCAGGATAGAAGGTGAGCGTGCTCGTACTACAGGGCAGCTGCGTCTGTTTGCACAGCACGTTAAATCAGGCAGTTGGCTGGGTGCTCGAGTGGATACCGCCCAGCCTGCCAGAACACCCACGGCACGGCCGGATATCAGGATGCAACACGTGCCGGTCGGGCCGGTGGCTGTCTTTGGTGCGAGCAATTTTCCACTCGCATTTTCTGTTGCCGGTGGCGATACAGCCGCCGCGCTCGCAGCCGGCGCTCCGGTGATTGTGAAAGCCCATTCGGCGCACCCGGGCACATCGGAACTGGTGGGAAAAGCGTTGCAGCGAGCACTGACTCGCAGCAAGCTGCCGGCCGGCGTATTTGCGCTGCTCTATGGCAGTGGTCATCAAGTGGGTACTGCGCTAGTGGCAGACCCGGATATCAAGGCCGTGGGATTTACAGGCTCAAGAGCCGGCGGAACGGCATTGATGAAAGTCGCGGCAAACCGCGATGTCCCGATTCCAGTGTATGCAGAGATGAGCAGTATCAATCCGGTGTTTATGTTGCCAGTAGCGCTGCGGTACCGGGCTGATTCTTTGGGCAAAGAACTGGTGGCCTCGATGACGCTGGGTGCGGGCCAATTCTGTACCAGCCCGGGCCTGGTCATTGCGGTTGATAGCCCGGAACTGACGCAATTCATAAACGCTGCCAGTAGCGCTGTTCGCGACAGCACTGCGCAGGTAATGCTGACACCCGGCATTCACGCGGCGTACGAAAAGAGTAGCCTGCAGCTCAGTGAGCACAGTGCGGTGTCGGTGTGTGCAGAAGGTCAACGCTCAGCGGAGTTCAACCGCGGGCAGGTTCGTTTGTGTGTGGTGAGTGCGGATGACTTCAACCGCAATCCGGTGTTAGCCGAAGAGGCTTTTGGCGCCACGGCGCTGATCGT
Organism: uncultured Granulosicoccus sp.; assembly: GCA_938016235.1. GTDB lineage: Bacteria > Pseudomonadota > Gammaproteobacteria > Granulosicoccales > Granulosicoccaceae > Granulosicoccus. Next base: position 928 of record CALLPU010000188.1, read on the forward strand.
GCGATGTCACACCGAGGAGCAGTTAGTACAGATGGCTTCTGCGCTGGAAGGGCAGCTGACAGCAACGCTGCAACTGGAAAACGGGGATAGGGAATTGGCTGAAAAACTGTTGCACGTTCTGGAACACAAGGCTGGGCGATTGTTGTGCAACAGTTTTCCAACCGGTGTGGAAGTATGCGATGCCGTGGTGCACGGTGGACCTTATCCGGCTACATCGGATGGGCGCAGCACCTCTGTGGGCACAGCTGCTATTGAGCGATTCCTGCGCCCCGTGTGTTATCAGAATTTGCCTGATGAACTGTTGCCACGCGCATTACAGGCGGGCAATCCTCTGAGAGTGCCGCGTCGTCTGAACGGGGAGTACGTGGCCTGATAAGTCGATTGGTTAGTCTGAAGAATGTACTATGTTGCAGCGCATTAACAGGGGGGCAACTGCAGAAATTTTTCAAAGCGCACCGTAAGCCCAAATCACCGTGTTGGCCGGACGGGTTTCAATCGTGCTCGCGATCTGCTTATAATCAGGCGTCCGACAGGCAACTGGCGTTGTCTCGGATTGGCTCATCACGCTGGAATTCACCACACAGTTCTGGCGGCTTATGGTGATGCTGACACTATACGAGGAGAGTAATGAGTCGCGCGATCGCAGCCCGCCACGGCAAGTTTGGTCGAGCCTGTCTGTACGAGCTTGATCGTTCCATGGCCATGCACGCCCATCGGGAAGGCCACCTGATTTTTTCACTGGAAGGCCCGGAAGCTCAAATGCGGGTGTCAGGTCAACCGTTGACGGCTTGCAGTTCCGTTGCCATTGCCGTGAATCCGTTACAACCTCACGATCTTCGAATCAAGGAAGAGGGAACGGTATCGTTGATGTTGATTCTATACATCAACCCCATGTGGTTCCTCGAGATTGGGCAAAACTCAGAAGGTGCTCTGCGCTTTGGATCCAGTCTGATAGACATATCACCATCGATCAAAAAGCTGGTGCAGTGCGTGGCTGAATTGCTGATAGACGGAGACCACCAGGATCGGTTCGATAGCTTTCTGTTTGAGTTGACGCAGGTGTGCCATGATCGTTCGTGGCACTGCGCACCCGAAGACCGCTTAAAGAGCGGCACCTTTGGCGGCATAAGAGATCATCGGGTGAGAAAGGCCACGCGGCTCATGAAGGAGCGCATCGGGCATGAAATTCTGCTCGACGACATCGCTAATGAGTCGGCACTGTCCAGACCACATTTCTACAAGCTCTTTCGGGAGAACGTCGGTATTACGCCGAACGTGTATTTGAATACGCTGCGTATGGAACGTGCCATCGACAGGCTGGTAACCACCGATCAGGCGGTGACATCGATTGGACTGGATCTCGGGTTTGCATCGCAAGCCAGCTTCTCGCGTTTCTTTGTTTCAAACGTTGGTATACCACCGACCGACTATCGCCGGGTTGCGCACCATTCGTGATGAATCCGACACGTCAGGCGGTGTTCGTTGGAGTGCTTGCATAACGGCTGGAAACTCGTTCGCAAAAAATAGGTAGCGCCTGACTAAACAGGCTGGGGTGTATGTCCGACGTACGCGTCAGGGTTAAGACTAAAGGGTACGCCACCGACCGGCCGCCGCATTATGATCAACCTGATGAGAGGCATAGGGACAAGCATGATTTATGGGTAGGTTTATTGGCCGACACCCAATCTGGTCACTCATCATTCTCGTGATTGTTGCGATGTTCGTCTGGGCCATCTTTGCACCGTGGCCGAAAGAATTCTCTGCGATTTTTGGCAAGAAGAAAGTCTTCCTCAGCGCCTTGTTCAATGGCATTACGCTGGGCGGATTGTATTTTCTGGTTGCCAGCGGGTTCACGCTGATATTCGGGTTGATGAAAAACGTCAATCTGGCGCACGGTTCTCTTTACCTGTTAGGCGGTTACATTGGCTATGAGGTAGCTGATGCCACTGGCTGGTGGTTGCTCAGTTTTGTTGTCGCCTTTGTTGTTGTCGGTTTTGTCGGCATCCTGTTGCAGTATTTTGTGTTCCGTCGGATGGAAGGTGAAGACCTTCGACAAACACTGGTAACCATCGGTATCTCCATCGTGCTTGCTGACCTGATGCTGTGGATCTGGGGTGGCGACTATTATCAGATACTGGCTCCTGACTGGCTGTCCGGCCCTGCCGAGCTGCCACTGGTTACTGCCGTAAAAAGTGACGGCACTGCGGTGTATCTCAAGTATCCCATTGTGCGCCTGGCTATCTTCTTTGCCTCTGTTGTGGTGGGCATCTTGATGTGGCTGGCGTTGAACAAAACCCGTATTGGCATGTTCATCCGCGCGGGTGTCGATGATCGTGACATGCTGGCAGCGACCGGCGTCAATGTGCAGCGCATCTTCATATTGGTGTTTGCATTCGGTGCCGGTCTTGCGGGCATGGCAGGGGTTGTGGGTGGCACGTTTCAGTCGATGGCTCCGGGTGAGGACATCCGCTTTCTGCTGGCGTCGCTGGTGGTTGTTATCGTAGGAGGCATGGGCTCCATTCCCGGTGCCGCACTGGGGGCCTTGCTGATTGGGCTGGCGGAGCAGTTCGGGTCTGTCTATTTCCCAACCTATGCGGTGGTGCTCACCTTTTTGATCATGGTGGTGGTCATCGCGTTCAGGCCGCAAGGTCTGATTTCTGGTGGAAGCTGACGTGGCTGATCCTGCTGAAAATCGCACGGTTGCCGATAGCTCGGGCCCGCTGGCGCAGAGAGGCGGTGGCGTGCATACACCGCGTGAAAATGATCTGGGTGTTTATGGTTGGGTATCCAGGGTGCCTGCCAGCTACGTTGTCTTCGTTTTCGTGCTGCTACTGTTGCCTGCGGTGTCCAGCTCTTTTGTGTTGTCGCAGATATTCAGCTGGGGCCTGATTCTGGGCATGATTGCCTTGAGCCTGATGTTTCTGGGCGGTTACGGTGGGATGGTGAGTCTGTCGCAAATGTCCGTGGCGGGTATGGCTGGTTATATGCTGGCCATTCTTGGCAGTAGCGCCATTACTGATATCAGCATCGGCTGGCCCTGGTGGCTGGCTGTACCGGTAGCTATCATCATCGCCACGGTGTTCTGCACGTTGACAGGATTGCTGGCTGTACGCACTGAAGGTATTTACACCATCATGATAACGCTGGCCATCGCAGCAGCGTTTTTCTACTTTACACGCCAGAACTATGTGCTGTTCAACGGGTTCAGTGGCTTTAATGGATTGGCACCACCGCAACTGTTCGGTATCAACTGGAACAATGCCATTCCGTTTTACTACCTCACTTTATTTTGGGCTGCGTCAGCCTACTGCGCAGTGTTGTATGTTTCTCGCGCACCGTTTGGTCTTGCCTTGCAAGGCGTGCGTGATAACTCCCGACGCATGGCGGCACTGGGATTCAATGTCACCGCACATCGCGTAGCAGCCTTTACCTTTGCGGGGGTCATAGCTGCAGTAGGCGGTATTCTTCTGGTCTGGTTGAATGGTCAGATATCACCCGGCACCATTGCCATCAACCCGGCTATTGATATCCTGATCATTGCGATTGTTGGCGGGCTGAGGCGTCCCATCGGGCCGTTTGTCGGGGCGTTGATCTACGTCATTCTGCGCACGTTTTCGCTGGACATCCTCACGTCCATGGGGCTTGCCGGGGAGCGGTTCCAGTTGTTGATTGGACTGGGTTTTCTGGTCATTGTGTACTGGTCACCCGATGGCGTGTTGGGTTTGTGGGATCGCTGGCGCGACCGTGTCAAGTCGCGTGATCCATGGCAGCGGTCGACCGGTCGATCCATTGATGGAGATGACCCATCGTGAGTACGACTGCCCTGAGCGTAGCGGATCGACTGCAAGCCGCAGGCACGGCCAATGCTCTGGAGTTGCGCGGTGTCTCCAAACTGTTTGGTGCGCTTGCCGCCATCTCGGATGTCACGCTCACCGTAAAGCCGGGTGAACGCAGAGCGGTGCTGGGTTCCAATGGCGCCGGTAAAACCACCTTGTTCAATTGCATAACCGGAGATTTTCTTCCCACGACCGGCACCATACGGCTCTTCGGTGAAGATGTTACGGAGTTTCCCGCCTATGAGCGCATTCGTCGTGGTTTGCGGCGAACCTACCAGATCTCGTTGTTATTTAACGAGCTGAGTGTTCTGGACAACATCTACCTGGCCTGTCGTGGCGTGTCGCGCGGGCGCTTCTCGTTACTGCGTCCACGCGCGAACGATGCCCTGATGAACACGGCGGTTGATCTCGCTACGGCTGTGCACTTGCTGGATTTCAAGGACACGCTGGTAGCGAACCTGTCATACGGTCAGCAGCGGCAACTGGAGATCGCGTTGGCGCTTGCCGGTGCGCCGCGCTTCGTATTGTTTGATGAACCGGCGGCGGGCTTGTCACCTTCAGAACGAAGTGAACTTATCGAGATACTGAATAATCTGCCCGAGCACATCGGTTACATCATCATTGAACATGACATGGATGTGGCTCTGCGTGTGTCACAAAGTGTCACGATGATGCACAACGGATTGATATTCAAAGAAGGCAGCCCGCTGGAAATCGAGTCAGATCCAGAGGTGCAGGAGTTGTATTTAGGGGGTGGGCATGAGTGAGCTGCAGCGCTCCGACCCAGGCTCCGGCACGCCGGTTCTCGCTGTCAGTGGCCTGAACGTCTATTACGGCGCATCACATGCGCTGCAGGGTGTTGATCTGACGTTGCAGTCGGGCGTCATGTCGGTGGTTGGCCGCAACGGCATGGGCAAGACTACCTTGTGCAACACCATCATGGGACTGGTGCCTGCTACCAGTGGATCAGTACGCTTCATGGGCCAGGAGCTGCTGGGGCGTTCCCCGTCTGATATTGCGCTCTTGGGAATCGGTTATGTACCGCAGGGCCGACGGCTGTGGCGTTCCCTGTCGGTAGATGAGCATCTGCGCATGATGGGTAGTCATGGCAGCTGGACCCCTGAGCGCGTGTATGCCACGTTTCCACGGCTTGCCGAACGAAAGAACAACGGAGGTGGTCAGCTCTCCGGTGGAGAACAACAGATGCTGGCAATCGGCCGGGCGTTGTTGCTTAACCCGCGTTTGCTGGTCATGGATGAACCGACGGAAGGTCTGGCACCGGTCATCGTTAATCAGGTGCAGGAAATGCTGATCGCACTGGCTGACTCGGGTGATGTAGACGTGCTGGTCATTGAGCAGAACATCGGCGTGGCTACCTCTGTATCAGAGCATGTTGCCATCATGGTCAACGGTGAGGTGAATCGGATTGTGGAGTCGAGTCGGCTGGCATCGGATAGAGACTTGCAGCAGCGCATGCTCGGCGTTGGACGGCACGGAGACACAGCTGCTGATTCTGAAGCAGTTGATCAACAGCAAGCATCCAACGACACAACGAGTACGCCGGCCACCAGCACGGTGGTGTTTCAATCCAATCCAACGGTGCCGAATCGCTGGTCCTTGCCAGTGTCACCCTTGTTGATCGAACAATCGGCCAGAACCAGAACACCTGTGACACGTGATTATCAACATGGCGTGTCGGATAACCTGCTGCCCATGGCACCGGCAGGCCGAGCCACGGTGATCGTGGCCGGCACGCTGGACACCAAAGGCGTTGAATTGCGGTATGTCAGGGATATCCTTCAACAGCACGCTCTTCCCGTACAACTGGTTGATCTGTCCACATCATCGAGCCATTCGGGTGCCGATGTTCCTGCTCATCAGATTGCGGCGTTTCACCCGCGTGGGTCCAGTGGTGTGTTTACCGGCGATCGGGGGCAGTCAGTAGCGGGTATGGCCATCGCCTTTGAGCGCTGGATATCGCAACAGCAACAGGTACTGGGCATCATCGGGGCTGGTGGTTCAGGTGGTACGGCCATGGTGGCGCCTGCCATGCGTGCATTGCCATTCGGTGTGCCCAAGATTCTTGTCTCCACGGTCGCATCAGGTGAAGTTCGTCAATACGTCGGTGCCTCGGATATCATGATGATGCATTCGGTAGCGGATGTGCAGGGTCTGAACTCCATCACGCGTGATGTTCTGGGTAACGGGGCGCAAGCGCTAGCGGGTATGGTGTTGGCGCGACGCTCAGCAAGCGCTGCCAAACCGCTTGCAAACAGTTTGTCCCATGATCTTCCCGCCGTCGGCATTACCATGTTCGGCGTTACAACCGATTGTGTGCAGCAACTCGTGCAGGCGCTCGAAACACGTCACGATTGTCTGGTGTTTCATGCAACGGGTATTGGCGGCCAGTCGATGGAGAACCTCATCGACAATGGTCGGATATCTTCCGTGCTCGACATCACAACCACCGAGGTGTGCGATCGCCTGATGGGCGGTGTGTTTGCGGCCACCGACGATCGATTTGGTGCCGTGATCCGCACGCGGTTGCCGTATGTGGGTTCTTGCGGTGCTCTGGATATGGTGAATTTCGGCTCACTGGATACGGTGCCCGAGCACTATCGCGACCGGAATCTGTACGAGCATAATCCGCAGGTGACGCTCATGAGAACCACGGCTGAGGAAAACGAGCAGATTGGCCAGTGGATCGGTACACGCCTGAATGATATGGACGGTCCGGTGCGGTTCTTTCTGCCCCTTGGCGGTGTCTCTGCGCTGGATGCTCCCGGCATGGCGTTTCACGACCCGGTTGCCGACAAGGCCCTGTTTGATGCTATCCAACAAACCGTCCGGCAAACGGCACAACGCCAGATCATCCGCTCGCCGCACCACATCAATCACCCGGACTTTGTTGCTCACGTGCTGGCCACGTTCGAGGCTTTGCCGGGTCTGCGAACCACAACACCACACTCAATAGAAAAACGTCATCGATGAGTAAAGCAATCAATCGCAGCGATCTGCTCGCAAATTTCAAACGCATGGTCGACAGCAACATACCCATCGTGGGCGGTGGGGCTGGCACCGGTCTGTCAGCCAAGTGTGAGGAAGACGGTGGTATAGACCTGATCGTGATCTATAACTCGGGGCGCTACCGGATGGCCGGGCGGGGTTCACTGGCAGGGTTGATGGCCTACGGTGATGCGAATCAGATCGTGGTGGAAATGGCCTCGGAAGTGTTGCCGGTGGTCAAACACACACCAGTGCTGGCAGGCGTTAATGGAACAGATCCGTTTCGCGATATGGATGTGTTTCTGGATGAGCTCAAACGTATCGGCTTTTCCGGCGTGCAGAACTTCCCCACTGTGGGGCTGATAGATGGAAACTTCCGGGCCAATCTGGAGGAGACGGGCATGTCATACAGCCTGGAAGTGGACATGATTGCCAAGGCGCACCAGAAAGACATGCTGACAACTCCCTACGTATTCAGTGAAGCAGATGCAACCGCGATGGCTCAGGCGGGGGCTGACATCATTGTCTGCCATCTGGGTCTGACAACCGGTGGCTCTATTGGTGCTGAAACGTCACTGAAGCTTGAGGATTGTCCGGCGCTTGTTGATGCCTGGTCGGCTGCTGCACTGGCAGTTAATCCGGAGGCTATCGTGTTGGTTCACGGTGGCCCGGTATCGCAACCCGAAGACGCTCAATACGTGTTGGCCAACACCCGCCACTGTCACGGATTTTACGGTGCATCTTCCATGGAACGTCTGCCAACCGAAGTGGCATTAACGGAACAAACCCGAAAGTTCAAACAGATTACTCGTCGTTGAACAAGGCTCGAGAGATTTCATGACACCCATCAGACATCCTGCAAAGCGGCATCGCATCAAGGAACCAACGTGAGGTATATCCGATGAACGGTCAATTCATAGGCCAGTTGATACTCTTTATCATCCCACTGGTTATCATCGTTGCCATCATCTACTGGGTGATGAACTGGCTGTACAGACGATCCACCAAAGAAGTGGCGTTTGTTCGCACGGGATTTCTGGGCGAAAAAGTGGTGATCGATGGCGGTGCGTTTGTATGGCCCATTGTTCATGACATCACACCGGTAAACATGAACACCTTGCCGTTGGGTGTCATCCGCGAGAAACAGGAAGCGCTGACCACCAAGGATCGCATGCGAGTCGATGTAGACGCAGAATTCTATGTGCGGGTTCGGCCCACAGCCGATGCGGTTTCCATAGCAGCTTCCACTCTTGGCCGGCGAACACTGCAAGCCGAGAACCTGCACGCCTTGCTGGCAGGCAAGTTTGAATCGGCGCTAAGAGCCGTCGCCGGAGACATGACGCTCGGTGAGCTGCATCAGAACCGCAATGATTACGTCGCAAGAGTGGCCGAAATCGCCCAGGATGCGCTGACGCAGAATGGGCTGGAGCTGGAATCGGTGGCCATCCGAGATATTGACCAAACCAGCCTGGAGTTTTTTAACCCGTCTAATAGATTCGATGCTGAAGGTTTGACCACGCTGATTGCCGATATCGAAGCCAAACGCAAATTGCGTAACGATATCGAACAGGATGCCATGATTCAAATCCGCACGCGCAATCTGGAAGCTGAAAAGCAGGCGCTGGAGATTGAGCGAGAAAGTGAAGAGGCTCGGCTTGAGCAACAACGCGCCGTAGAATTTCAGCGTGCGCAGCAACGTGCCGAACTGGTGCGGGAACGTGCCGAGCAGGACACCGCCTCTGAGCGAGCGCAGATAACCTCGCGAGAGGAAATTGAAAGAGCCCGGTTGTTGCACGAGCAGGCACTCACCGAAGTGCGTATTGCCACGCAGCGCAGCACGCGAGAGAAAGAAATTGAGCAGTTGCGCGTTATAGAGTCTGCCGAGATAGCCAGCCGCGAACAGGTTGAAAAAGCCCGCATTGAACAAGAGCGGCACATCAATGAGGCGCGAATTGCCAACGAGCAGGATGTTCAGCGCAGGGAGATAGAGCGTAAGCAGCAGATTGATGAAGCCGAGATTGCCGCGAGGGAAGCAACTGATCAGAAACGTATCGAGCAGGAACTCGCCGTTGAGCAGATCCGTATCGCCAAGGAGCAGGAAATCCGGCAGCGTGAAATTTCCCGCCAGTTGGCGGTGGACACTGCCGACATAGATGCACGTGAACAGGTGGAACAAGCCCGCATCAATCAGGAGCGAATCGTGGCTGATGCGCGTATCGCCTTCGAAGAGGAGATTCGGCAACGCGATATTGATAGAGAGAAAGCCATTGAAGCTGCTGAGATTGCTGCGCGAGAGTACACGGAGAAGCTGCGTATTGCTCAGGATGCCGAGGTCAATTTTGAGCGTATTGGCCAGAACCGAAAAATTCGAGAAATGGAAATCGAGCGTCAGGCCATACTGGAAACGGCGCAAATCGATGCACGACTGACTACCGAAGCCGCACAAATAGCGCAGCAGGAACAGCTGTCGGAGAAACGCATCGCCACTGAGCAGCACACCCGAACGCTGGAAATAGAAAAGCAGCGTGTACTGGATGAAAATGCCATTGTTGCCGGCGAGCAGACGCAGTTTGCCCGTATTGAACAGGAAGAGCGTATCCGAGCCAAGGAAATAGAACGCAACAAGACTATTGAGAAAACGCAGATAGCTTCGGCTGAGGAAATCGAAAAGGCGCGCATCGAGCAGGAAGCGCGTGTGGCTGAAGAGAAAATCGCCCGCGACGAGGCTGTAAAGGATCGCGAGATACTTCGGGATGGCAATCTGGAATCTGCTGAAATTGCCCGCCGCGATAACGTGGAACGAAAGCGCGTGGCTGTTGAGCTGGAACTGGACAAGGCGCGTATTGCCTCATCGTCTGAACGCGAAGTGCATAACATCGACAGCAAACGCGTGATAGAAGAGGCGGAAGAGAACCGCGTCATTGAGTTGTCCGCTATCAAGTCGCAGCGTGCTGAAGCCGAGGCGAAAGTGGAACAGGCCACCATTCAAGCCAAAGGCAGTGTCGAGAAGACAGACATCGAGCGTGAGCGCTTGATCGATGCGGCTAGAACAGAGCGTGGCCGTGCCAGTGAACAGCTGGAAATCAAACGACAACGCGCGCTGCGCGAATCTGAAATCAGTACGCGGGAAGAGATTGAGCGCTT
>CALLPU010000189.1 GCA_938016235.1 uncultured Granulosicoccus sp.
CGTGCCAGACCCCGTTCAGCGAGCAACGCGCGCACGCGTTGTTCCATACTCACGCGAATGCTCTCGTAGAGACGCGCTTGCGCAGGCTCCAGCGTCACTTCACGAATGATCTCTGTTTTCGGCGGCAGTTCAGTGGCAACCTGCTCCTTGCGCCGCCTGAGCAGAAACGGCCGGATCAGCGCACCTAACCGCGTTTGTCGTTCAACACTGCCGTGATTTTCAATCGGTGTGCGGAAGTAGCGGTTGAAGTGTTTGCGGGTACCCAGAAAACCGGGCATCAGAAAGTCGAATTGCGACCACAGCTCACCCAGGTGGTTTTCCAGCGGTGTACCGGTCAGGCAGATACGTCTCTCGATGGTGAGTGTTTTTAGCGCCTGGGTTACTTTGGCCGTCGGGTTCTTGATGGCCTGCGCTTCATCGAGCACGATGCAGCCAAAGGGTTGTTGGCTTAACAACGTGATATCGCGGGTAACCAGTGCATAGCTGGTGATAACAATGTCTACAGAGCTGGTGGTCAGATCACCCAGTTTTCGCTGGGTGCCATGCCAGATCAGCGTCTTGAGACCAGGTGTGAATCGCGCCGCTTCGCGCTGCCAGTTACCAAGCAGGCTGGTGGGCGCCACGATCAGTGTGGGCTTGGTCTGGCGACCCTTGTCGCGCTCCTGCTGCAAGTGACCCAGCGTCTGTACGGTTTTGCCCAGGCCCATGTCGTCTGCCAGGATGCCGTTAAAACCGAATTCAGCCAGAAAACCCAGCCAGGCCATGCCATCAAGCTGATACGGGCGTAGCTTGGCGTGCACATTGGCCGGAGCCTCCTGGCGCTCGATACCGCCAAAATTTCTGAGTTTTTCGGCCAAATCGAAAATGTGCTGGGCATGATTCCAGGCTACCGTGACGCCTTGTTTCTGCCAGTGGCTCTCCAGAGAATCCAGGGTGGCAGCTCGTTGCCGAGGCAAGCGCAGTTGCTCAGCGCCGGACGGGTCGTCGTACAGTTCCAACAGCGTTTCAGCGACGGGGGCGAACAGATCCGGTGCCACTTCGAGCCATTGACCATCATCGGCCTGCAGCAAAATGGAGCTGTCTTTGGAATCACCCTGCAGCCAGTCGATGACCAGGGGTAGCAAGTCGAATTGCTGATCGCCATGGCGCAGTTTGAGCGCCATGTCGAACCAGTTGGACGTGGTCTCGCTAACGGTAGCCTCAATTTGCGTGACGGATTGAAAGCTCAGATCAAACGGCTCGCGGATTTGTACGCTCCAGCCGCGGTTGGCAAGCTCACCACGCTCGTCGAGTAATTCACGCCAGCTGCGTGCGATACGCTGGATCTCTTTGGCGCGCGGCTGACGATCTGCCCGTGAATAATAGTCGGCATCGCTGGCCTGGGCAGACTCGAATTCGGGAAACTGCTTGCCAAAATCAACCGAGTAGCGAATCTCAGCCGGCAGATCGCGCTTCAAGACCAGCGGTTTTCCGTCTGTAGTTTTACCCTCTAGCGTGGCATCGGCTTCCATGCCGTCGAACGGCAGCAGGTAATCTGCGTAGCGAAATTTGATGGACGCGAAAAAATGGCGTATGTCGGCGCTGTCGTCTCGCGACTGCAGCACCAGCACTGGTTGCGGGGCTTCATCGATACGCACGAAATTGGGTGGCTTGGGCAGAGGCAAGCTGGATTCGGGTAGCCTTGAGGCGAGGTAATTACTGACGGCCTGAGCGTGCGCCTCAGGCAGTGGCGGCGCCTCCACAAACTGCGTGAGCAGGCCAACGGGTGGTGCGCCGTCCAACGGGCCTGCCGTTAAACTGACGGTGTCCACATACCACGGTGGGTCGGCTGGAATCAGTGACCAGTCGGCGACATCGGGCAAGGTGGTGGACAGTTTGAAACTGCCGTTGTCCAACAGCTGCCAGTCGAAGTCCAGCGTTCTGGTGCCGCCTCGCGTAAGAGGCTGTTCACGATCAGAGCCCCAGAAGGTTCGACCTGTTTCAACCAGCTTGTTCATCAGCAGATGACCAATATCACCTTCAACCGTCAGATCGCGATAGGAAAAATCACTCTGTTTACCGATCGCCAGCTCGAGAATGGCTCGATCACTCTGCAGCACCCAGTCGGGATGATAGTAGTGTCCGTTATAGCGGTACGGCGTCTCCTTGCCGTACCCGCCGCGTTTGAGCAATCGGCTTTGCAGGATCTGCAACGTGATACCGGTGCGACTTTGCGTCAGGGGTGTGCTGTCGATCTGGTAGAACAGCAACGGTTCGCCCAGTTCGTGGTGTTCGTGCCGCGGAGCAGCCTTGCGACCTTCTTCCACGAGCTTCTGTAGCCATCGATTGACTGCTCGCAGCATCTGGTCGTCCGGGGATGGCGTGGCTGTTTGCTGTTCGATCCAGCACAGTAGCGAGGCGGCCACGTGCTTGCAGTTGTAGCGCACAGGGCAGGTGCACTCACCGTCAAACCGGTGCGGTGCGATGGTTACCCGTGCGTGATAGGGCTCGGCCTGGCTACCTTGCACTGTGCCGTACAGCACGTTGCCATCGGCGATCCAGTCGAGCTCCTGCACAGCACCGCTGGCTTTATACACCTGACCACGCGACGTCGCCACGGAACCGCAAAGTTCAATGACGTCGTCGAAGTTGAGTACACGAGGCTGATTATCCACCGGAGGATTGTACCCGTTAGAGTTAATTGGTTTATGCTCTTGCGGCATCTTTTGGAGGAGTTCGTTATGAATAAAACGATAAAGTCTGTTGCCGTACCCATGGCAGCGAGCATTGTGTATGCAAGCATTGCAGCAAGTCCGGCGTTAGCTGCCGAGCCCGAGAGCTGTAACACGGTCAGATTCTCTGATGTGGGCTGGACCGATATCACCGCCACAACGGCATTGACGTCCACAGTACTCAATGCCATCGGTTACAACGCCGAAGCCGAGGTGCTGAGCGTGCCGGTTACTTACACGTCTTTGAAGAACGGTGATATCGATGTTTTCCTGGGTAACTGGATGCCGACCATGGAGGCGGATCTCGCTCCTTATAGAGATGAAGGCTCGGTAGAGACGGTACGCACCAACCTCGAAGGTGCCAAGTACACGCTGGCAGCCAACAAGGCCGCAGCCGACCTGGGGATCGCCAGTTTTGCCGATATCGCCACGCACGCCGATGCGCTGGATGGCAGCATCTACGGCATTGAGCCGGGCAATGATGGCAACCGACTCATTCAGGACATGATTGACGGCGATGCGTTTGGCTTGAAAGATTTCAAGGTTGTGGAGTCGAGTGAGCAGGGCATGCTTGCGCAAGTAGCCCGCGCTACCAAGCGAGATGAGCCGGTCGTTTTTCTGGGCTGGGAGCCACATCCCATGAACGCCAACTTCGACTTGACCTACCTGGAAGGCGGGGATGATTTCTTCGGACCTGACCTTGGTGGTGCAACGGTTGCCACCAACGTGCGTGCCGGTTACACCACTGAGTGCGCCAACGTCGGGAAATTGCTGGAGAACCTGTCATTCTCACTGGCGATGGAAAATGAAGTCATGGGCGCCATCCTGGATGACGGTGAAGATCCGCTCGACGCTGCCAAGGCCTGGTTGATGGCCAATCCTGACACGCTCACTGGCTGGCTGGACGGGGTAACCACGGCCGATGGGCAACCTGCGCTGGATGCCGCTAAATCGGCTATGGGCCTGTAGCCTGCCGAGTTCCGCTTTTTCATCCGATACCAGGAGTCTTGCGTGACAGGCGTGTTTCTGCCGCGCAGACTTCTGATGCGAGGTAATGCCCAGACGTGGAATGGTTAACTGACACCAAGATCCCGATCGGCAAGCTGATTGCCCGCTTCGTGGATTTTCTCAACGATCACGCAGCGGGTTTTTTCGACGCCATCTCCGACTCGCTGGGATGGCTGATCGACGGTTCAACCGATCTGTTGATGGCCATTCCGGCGCTGGTACTGATAGCCATCGTCACCCTGGTAGCCTGGTGGTTACATCGGCGCTGGGGACTGACTCTATTCACCGCACTGTCGTTGCTGCTGATTATCAATCTTGGGCTTTGGGATGAAACCGTACAGACACTGGTTCTCGTTCTATACGCCACCTTGTTCTGCATGCTCATTGGTGTGCCGCTGGGAATCTACGCGGCTCATCATCCGCGGGTAAACGCGGCATTGCGCCCGGTGCTCGACCTGATGCAGACCATACCCACCTTCGTGTATCTGATTCCTACATTGATTCTGTTTGGGCTGGGCGTTGTACCCGGATTGATTTCGACGGTGGTGTTTGCGCTGGCAGCCCCTGTACGGCTGACGGCGTTAGGTATCTCTGAAGTGCCCAGAAGTCTGCTGGAAGCCGGCGAATCGTTTGGCTGCACGCACATGCAGCGCTTGTGGCGTATTGAATTGCCGCACGCCATGCCAACGATATTGGCTGGCCTGACGCAATGCATCATGCTGTCGTTGTCCATGGTCGTGATTGCGGCGCTGGTGGGCGCAGACGGTCTGGGCAAACCGGTGGTTCGCGCTCTGAATACCGTTAATATTGAAAAAGGCTTCGAAGCCGGTCTGGCAATCGTCATTGTTGCCATTCTGCTTGACAGGCTATGTCGCCAGAGACAAGTAACGTGAGCCAAGACATTGCTGTGAGCATGCAGAACGTGGATGTTCTGTTCGGGCCCAAGGCGAAGCAAGCCGGTGCTCTACAGCTGCTTGACGCGCAGCAGACACGTGAGCAGATTCTGGAGCAGACCGGTGTTGTGCTGGGTGTCGCCGATGCGTCTCTGGATGTGCCTGTTGGCTCTATCTCGGTTTTGATGGGGCTATCGGGTTCCGGTAAATCCTCATTGCTGCGTTGTGTGAACGGGCTGAACACGGTCACTCGTGGTGTACTGAACGTACGCACGCCAGAAGGACCGGTTGATGTCGCCGTCTGTAAAGGGGCTGCCCTGCGAAATCTACGGCGAAAAAATCTGGCCATGGTGTTCCAGCAATTTGGTTTACTGCCCTGGGCAACGGTCCGGGAAAACATCGGCTTTGGATTGTCTGTGCGCGGTGAGTCAGACGCAGCCATCAAAGCCAGCGTCGATCAACAACTTGAACTGGTCGGGCTTGAGGCCTGGGCCGACAAGGCCATCAGCACCTTGTCCGGTGGTATGCAGCAGCGAGTAGGGCTGGCCAGAGCGTTTGCCACCGACGCCGACATTCTGTTGATGGATGAACCGTTCTCCGCGCTTGATCCACTGATTAGAGAGCATTTGCAGGATGAGTTGCTGGCGCTGCAAAGCCGCCTGAAGAAAACCATTCTGTTTGTCAGCCATGACCTCGACGAAGCGTTGAAGCTGGGTAACCAGATCAGCATCATGGACGGGGGGCGAATCGTACAAACCGGTACATCGGATGAAATCGTGTTTACGCCGCAAAACGATTATGTGCGCCGATTTGTGGCCAACATCAATCCTTTGTCGGTGCTCACAGCCGGTGTCGTCATGCAGCCTCTGACTCGCAGCGCGGACGCCCCGTCGTTGGCTGCTTTTATCGACAAGGCCATCGCGAATCCATCAGAAAGTGGGGTTCAACGCTCCACACCCATCAAGACGGTCATGCAGATGGCCAACAGCCAGGAAGGCCCTGTGGTTGTTCAAGAGGCAGATGGCCAGCTCTGCGGCATCATCGAATCTCGCGACATCCTGAGTGCGCTAAGCAGCGCTCCTGGCGGAAGTGCGTCACAAAACTAGTGTGCTTTAGCGCTTCTTATGCCTGAAGCTCGATAAATTAAGAGCTGGTAACCCGCGTTCGCTTAGCTCTTTAACTTACATGCCGTTATTTCTTTCACGCTTTTGAGAGAAATATCCCATGATTCAGTCAATCGTTCGTTTGAGCGCCGTTGTTGTTTTAGCGGCGACCCTGGCCGCTTGTGGCAGCAAATCGCCGCGACCGGTATCCGAGTTGGCGCTGGCCGACTCCGCATTGAAAAATGCCGAAACCTCGGGTGCACGAGAATATGCCCCCATCGAGCTGCGCATTGCCCGTGAGAAGAAAGAAGCAGCCGATGCGGCTATGGCTAACGAAAAATATTCGAAAGCTCGCCGGCTGACCATGGAAGCTCGTGCTGACGCTGATCTGGCGCGTGCGAAAGCTGATGCTGAAAAGTCTCGCCTGGCCCTGAAAGAGGCACAGGACAATATCGAGATGATTCGCAAAGAAGCGACTCGCACCAGCAACACTCAATAAACGCAGCCACCGATTGCAACGAGAATCCTACTATGAATACACCTAAATTCAAGCCTCTTGTGTGTGCTGCCCTGGTATCACTGGCACTGGGCGCATGCAGCAGCGCACCGAAACCGAATGCATCTCTGGAAGAGGCCCGAGCTGCCTACGATAACGCCTCTAAAGACGTCACTGTGGTGAAGCATGCACCTGAAGAACTGGACCAGGCTCGCGATGCGTTGAATGTCGCCGACAAGTACTGGAAGAAAAAGGAAGACGCAGCCAGCATTGAACACCATGCTTATCTGGCGAAACAGCGGGTAGAGATTGCCAGCCTGATTGCCGAGAGTAACGAGACTGATCGTGAGCTGGAAGCGATGGCGCTGGAGCGACGCAATGTCACACTGGACTTACGTGAAGCGGAGCTGGTGAAAGCGAAACAGGAAGCGCAGGCGTTGCAGCGACAAATGGAAGAGATGGCAGCGCTGCAAGCGGAAAAAACCGACCGCGGTATGGTGTTGACGCTGGGTGATGTGCTGTTCGATGTCAACGAATCCACGCTGGCGCCGGGAGCTGCTCGTAACATTGATCAGATCGCCTCCTTCATGCAGCGCTACCCTGAGCGTGAGGCGGTTATTGAAGGCCATACAGACAGCATGGGTGATGATGACTATAACCTTGACTTGTCACGGGATCGTGCATTCGCTGTGCGTCAAGCACTAATTCAGGCTGGTGTTGCGGCCAGCCGGATATCAACGCAGGGTTTTGGTGAATCACTGCCGGTGGCGAATAACTCAACGCCGACAGGGCGTCAGAAGAACCGTCGTGTTGAGATTATCTTCCCGAATGCGCCAACTCAAGTTAGTGAGTATGGCGAATAGTCGACTGACCAGAGTGGATCGTTAATGCGCGGTTGCGAGCGTTGATGATCTGATGCAAGACGATAAGGGCACGGGGTGATATCCGTGCCCTTTTCGGTATTTACTGACGGGTGTATTCCATAGCAGCACCATCATCACCCACCATCACAATGCGATTGGCAGAGAGTTCGTAGATGTTGGCCTGGCCCGCCATTTTCTGGGAGCTGTTAAGCATCTTGCCAATCATGGCGCCCATGGCATTGTCGCTGCTGCTGCTGACTTCCACATTGGAATGGCGGACAACGTCGCCGACCAGTTCCCAGTTCGCTGTCATCTCGAACTGCAAATCACCCAGTAGCTCGGTGCCTTCACCCTGGGACTTGCCAACGGCGACTGCGGTGCCATCAGCGCGGTATTCAACCGATGTTTGTTGCGGTGGCTGATCTGGAAAGGGATTCAGGTTACGCACTGTCCACGCACCCACCAGTTGTGAAGGCTTGGCTGAATCAATCAAGTCTGTACCGGTGTAATCGGGGCGAACCGGCGGTTTGAGTGAGGCGCAGCCGGTGGTAACTATAAGGGCCGCCATGCTCGCACACAGCATCACTGCTTTATTCATCCTGTTACTCCTTGAGGGTGGTGACGGTAGGTACCGTAATTACAAGGCAATAGCCGCCTGCCTGCAAGCGAATTCCCTACAAGAATGTGTAAATAGCCAAGTTATCAGACTTAAGTACAGGCAAGCAGGGTCATCATCAAAAGCGGCGGCATAACGCTGACAGGAATGGTTTAGGCTAGAGACATTCTCAATACCCAGTAACCACAAATGATCTGTGAACTCGTTATTTTCGACATGGACGGTACGCTGGTGCAAAGTGAAGACTGCGC
>CALLPU010000190.1 GCA_938016235.1 uncultured Granulosicoccus sp.
TTCAACATTCACATGATCGACACGGTATCCATTGATTCCGGTGCCGATGACAACGAGCAGGTTGATAGCAGAGACACCGCCTATGACAGCACGTATAACTGTCGATCCATCGTGCGGTTGATCTGCGCCAACACGCTGGCCATGTTCGAAGCAGCGCTGGTGGAGTACCCGGCTGTCGACCAGATTATTCTGCTGGTGAATGATCGTCGTTACGGCGGCAGTGGCAATAGTGGTGGAAGCGTTGCTATCACCTCAGCGTATTCACCCGAAATTGCCTTGCATGAGATGGGGCACAGCCTGGCAGATCTTGCCGACGAGTATGTGGATTCGCTGATTCTCGAATCTACCGGGTTGGTGCCATTTGAAGAAGGTCGGTATCCGAATGTCACTGCCAGTACAAACCCGCTCACTATCCCTTGGCGACACTGGATCGACGATATGCAGGCAATCCCCAGTGTGCCCGGAGATCCTGGAGTTGGCTTGTTTGAAGGCGGGCTATACCGTGAAAGCGGAGTTTATCGGCCCACGTTTGACAGTCGCATGCGCAGCTTCGATGCCCCTTTCGGTGCGGTGAACAGCGAACATTGGGTGCTTCGCCTGTACACGCTGACGGAAGGTATACGCGGCTTCACTCCCATTGTGGAGACTGTTCGGCTTGCGGCAGGTGAAACTCAAGAGTTTTTTGTCAGTCCCATCTTTGGTGAGGATATTCAATCCATCGAATGGGTTCTGAATGATGAGGCCGTCGTGTCTAATTCTGATCGGGGACAAATCGCATTAGCGCCAGAGGTGGGGAGACACGAATTGACCATGACCGTCACTGACATCAGTGGTGCCATCAGGCAAGCACCCCCACATGCCGGTATTTTTACCTGGACATGGGAGATTATTGTCGAATGACACAGGCGCGATGGGTGGTGATCGGTATGCTGTTGTTGCTCGCAATGCCAGCTTCTGCAGACAAACGGGTGTTACTCCGCTTCGATGAATCCGGGCATTACGTGCACAAGGTTATCGAGATGCGCGCCCGGCAGACGTTCAAGCCCGTCAGGAGCAGTCAGCATGGCGGACGCCAGAGTGTGGCTGAAACCACTCTGCCGATGAGCCCTATAGCCCGAGGGCGTTCAGCTGATCACAAGAGCTCGGGAAACAGGTCCAGAAAGGTGGATGCCCCTGATTTCAACGGGTACGCGAGGCTGGTATGGCTCGATAGGAGAGGCGCTGAAATCTCCCGAACCGAGGTTCCAGACCCCAGAATCACCCATTCACCGTCGCACATTGACGGTATTGGTGCATCACGTACGGCTTTGGACAGCGGCGCGTGGCTGGCGACAGGTCCAGACGGAGCTCATTGGCTCGCCATCCAGTTGATGGCAAACTTAAGCCTCGGACTCGGGCCAGAACAGTGGCAGGTGGAACTTTTTGAGAAAAACTGAGCTTTGTGATCCGAAGCGCATTAGCAGACAAGCGCTACATCAGTTTGCACAAATCCGTCTTAAACCGTTGAAGCGTCACATTTTTCTGAGGTGTAAAAAAGGGTAGATCGTTTATGATGCTCAGTCAGCCCTAATCGCCGGCGCTGGCTATTCACTAGCCTGTACCTTTGTAACTGCTTATGTCGGAACCAGAATTCGATAGCGACAAACCGGACACCGAGTCCATGTTCGACTTCCTGGCGGAAGAGGGCACGACTCGCCGTGCTCCGCGTAAGCCGCTGAAAGAGGGGGCCGAACGGGCGTTGCCCATCATTCGTAAACCTGTACCCATTTCTGAATCAGGTCCGTTGTTGCCACCCAAGCCCGGGGCACCTGTTGAGCCGCCACCTCAACTGACCGCGAACAAGGCAACCTCGTTTGAGGATGACCTGGATTTTCTCGAAGATGTGCAAAACGATGCCACGGTCTTAAGGCCCGAAACCGCCAAACGCAGCTCAACTCATACGCCCGACAACGTCACGCCGCTGCGCAGGCCGGCGGACAGCGAGCCTGCCCACTCTGATGAACTGGACCTCGGACTGGATGATCTTGGGCTCGATCTTGACGACAAGGTATCGTTTGATGCCGATTGGCGAGAGGGACACGACAGCACCGCAGCTACCGGGGATCGGGTTGCTGAAGCGCCTGGGCGATTTCGTGGAATGGCATACCTCGTTGCGACCCTGCTGATTGGAGGTGGCTTGATCTCGTTTTTCTACACTGACCTGATCAAGTGGACCGGCCTTGGATCTACCGGAGCGGGAACTGCCGGCAATATCGAAAACCTGTCTAACGCGCCTGAGTCAGTGTCCAATGGTGGCGACGGTAGTCTGGCACCGTCTGGTTCAGTTGGCACTGATCCTGGCCCTGAAGCGCTTGTCACTGATGTGGGCAGCATCGAACCGTCGCCGCTGATGAGTCGTTTTCGTGCTCGTCTGGCAGAGCTCGAAGCGCTGGTTTTGGCTGGTTCGCTTGATGAAGCCGAACAATTGCTGACGACCATGGATCGTACCGTTTACGGCTACGGTGCTTTTGAATTCGGTGAGATGGAGTCCAGGATCAGCCGCATTCGGTCGGGCGAGCCGGTTGAACAAGTCATGGCCAAGGCAACGCAGAATACCGATGATGATCAAACGGTGTTGACTGATGAGTCTGTCACTATCGAGCAGGAACGACAGGCAGTGGAAGCTGCAGAGGCTGAAGCGGCTCGTCTGGAGCAGGAACGACAGGCGGCGGAAGCTGCACAGGCCGAAGCGGCTCGTCTGGAGCAGGAACGACAGGCGGCAGAAGCGGCACAGGCCGAAGCGGCCCGCCTGGAGCAGGAACGACGGGCTGCCGAAGCGGCGCAGGCTGAAGCGGCTCGCCTGG
>CALLPU010000191.1 GCA_938016235.1 uncultured Granulosicoccus sp.
TTATCCAGCACACCGTTGATGTAACGATGCCCCTTGTCGGCTCCAAAGCGCTTGGTAATTTCTATGCCTTCGTTAATAACCACTCTGGCCGGAATGTCGGGGCATTGCGTCAGCTCGTAGGTGGCTATGCGTAGTACCGCACGCTCGATAGGGTCCAGATCGGTGATGGGCCGATCCAGCGCAGCCTTCATCGCATCGTCCACGGTTTGCGGATCGTGACTGACACCATTGAACAGTTGCTCAAAATAGGCCACGTCGACGCGGCTCATGTCCTGCTCGTCCATAAACTGCTGGCGCACATCAGATGCCTGACCATGACTGACATCCCATTGATACAACGCCTGCAATGCGCGTTCACGCGCATAGCGCCGCGATTGCGAACGGCTGACTTTTTTCACGCGTTTTGGCCGCTCTGCGCTGTTACCCGCCCCTGCATCCGAACCGGGAGCCACAGCCACCGGTTGCTCGCTGGTCGATTGCAAGGCCTCTTCAGCTTCGCGCAACATGTCACCGAGCGACCGTGGTTGCTCCGTACCGGGAATCAGCGGTGCAGCGCTGGTAGCATCATCACCGGGCGCATCCGCGGGTTTATTTCCCTGTAATTCATCAGCCTGCGGAATATTCTTCATGACGCGGATCTATAGTTCACGTTGGCCCGTCTGTCGCGCCGATTATCGGCGCTCGGGAGATCCTCCATCATCCCCCTTTCGGTGGAAAAATGGGGTTGAAGATCAGCAATCACGATCGGCGCCAGCTGGTTTTGCCACCTGCGTCTTCCAGCACGATACCCAAAGCCGTTAATTGATCACGAATCTCGTCGCTGCGCGCAAAGTCCTTCGCAGCTCGCGCCTCGTTACGCTCAACGATGAGCGCTTCAATTTCATCGTTGCCAGGCCCATCAGCCGTGTTTGCACCTTGCAAAGCCTCTTCAGGATTCTGCGTAAGCAGACCGAGCCTGCTGCCCAGGTACGTCAATGTCGTGGCAAGCTGCACAGAGCGTTCACTGGCCAGATCTGATTCCTTGTTGAGCGTGCCCGCCAGGTCGTGCATGACTGACAGCGCTTCAGGCGTATTCAGATCATCGTTCATCGCCGCATCGAACCGCTCAACGAAGCTCAGGTCCACCCCGGCTGGCTGAGCAAACGGGTTCTGAGCATCCGGGGCTATTACTGGCCGGCCCCGAAGCGCCGTGTAGAAACGCCGCAGCACTGTGCGCGCCGCATCCAGCGATTCCGTCAGATAATTGAGCGGGCTACGATAATGACTGCCAATGATAAAGGTGCGTATCTCTTCACCAGAGTAAAGCGCCAGCACATCCTTGATGGTGAGAAAGTTGTTCAGAGATTTAGACATCTTTTCGTCATCGATACGCACCAGGCCGTTGTGCATCCAGTACCGCGCGAAGGTACCGCCGGTCAGCGCTTCACTCTGGGCAATTTCGTTCTCATGGTGCGGGAACTCCAGGTCCATGCCGCCACCGTGAATGTCGAATTCTGCCCCTAGCAGATCCATCGACATGGCCGAACACTCGATATGCCAACCCGGTCGCCCGTTCCCCCACGGAGAAGGCCAGCTGGGTTCTGACGGTTTGGCAGACTTCCATAGCACGAAATCCAGCGGGTCTTGCTTGTATTCATCAATCGCAACCCGCTCACCAGCGCGCAGATCGGCGACCTTGCGACCCGACAGTTTCCCGTAGTCGGCAAATGACTTGACCGAATAGAACACATCGCCATTGTCGGCTGCGTAAGCATGGCCCGAGGCGATCAGTTTCTCGATAATCGTTATCATGCTGTTGATGGTTTCGGTAGCTCGCGGCTCGTGACCGGGCTCCAGCACATTCAATGCGCGCTCATCGTCGTGCATTTCATCGATATAACGCTGCGAAAGCTGTGCTGGTGATACGCCCTGCTCGGCTGCACGCTTGATGATCTTGTCATCCACATCGGTGATGTTACGCACGTAGTTAACCGCGTAACCTGAAGCCTGCAGATGCCGGTACAGAATATCGTATACGATCATGACCCGGCCGTGCCCCACGTGACAGACGTCGTAAACGGTTACACCACACACGTAGAGCCCCACCTGCCCCTCAACTAAAGGCTCAAAGGGTTCTTTACGACGATTCAGAGTGTTGTAGAGTTGCAGCATCGGAACGTGGTGATATCAGTAGACAGGGCGAGACGGCTCGAAGCCTAGCAGATTACCCGATGGTTACTGCCACGGGTTTGCACGACAATTGCCGTTAAAATTGCAGTATCGACGTAGTTTTTGGAATTTGTGGGAATAAGCATGACATTTCTTTCAGTATCTCGCCCGTCACGGGTGTTTGTCTTTCTGTTCACGGCACTGTGCCTGCTCAGCACGCGAGCATTCGCTGAGCCAACACAGGTAACGCTGGAGACCACCCAAGGCAATATTGTCCTGGAGCTGAATGCCGAAAGAGCCCCCCAGACCGTGCGTAATTTTCTGCAATACGTGGATGACGGGTTTTACAACGACACGTTGTTCCATCGAGTTATTGAGGGATTCATGATACAGGGTGGCGGATTCAGCACCACTTACCAACGCAAGACCACGCGACCGCCCATCAGTAACGAGGCGTACAACGGCCTGCGTAACGATCGCTACACGATTGCCATGGCGCGCACCACTGCCCCGCACTCTGCAACCGCGCAGTTCTTCATCAACAGTGAAGACAACCACAACCTCAACCACACCGGCACCAACCAGCGTGGCTGGGGCTACACTGTATTCGGCAAGGTCGTGGAAGGCCACGATGTAGTCGATGCGATCAGCCAGACTCGCACCAGCTCAGGCGGCCCGTTCAGCCGCGATGTGCCGAAGGAGCCGGTGATCATCCTGTCTGCCATTCGGTTGGATGCCTCTCAAGCTGCGCAGCCTGCTGAAGCATCCGAGGGTGCCAATGCCCCGACGGCAAAACCAGGATCCTCAAAATCCCTGAAGCCGATTGACACTGACCTTGAAGGACGCGCAGACAGCGCACCTGTGCAACAGAACTGACGCGCTTCAGAGTATAAATCGCGAGGCTGTTACACTCTCAGGCTGACGCGCTATCGCAATTCACCCAAGCGGACTCATGAAAGCAACGATTACTACTAACAAGGGCACCATTGTCCTTGAGCTCGACACTGCGGCTGCCCCGGAAACCTGTGCCAATTTCAAACGCTACGCTGATGAAGGCCACTACGCAGACACCATTTTCCACCGGGTTATCCCGAACTTCATGATTCAAGGCGGCGGCTTCACCGCTGACATGAACCAGAAAAATACACACGCCAATATCAAGAACGAAGCGAACAATGGCCTGACAAACCTCACGGGCACTATCGCCATGGCACGTACGCCCGACCCACATTCAGCCAGCTCGCAGTTTTTCATCAATCTGGTCGACAACGATTTCCTGAACTACCGCGACGATTCTCAGGCAGGCTTCGGCTACTGTGTATTCGGCAAAACGGTAGAAGGGGCTGACACCATTGCCGCTATTGCGGGAGTGGCCACCGGTTCTCATGGCCCGCACCAAGACGTTCCCACGGATGCTGTTGTCATCGAATCCGTAACGGTCAGCGAGAGCTAGCAACACTCCCACGCCAGACGATCCCGTGCCCAGCTGCCTGTTTATCGCGGACCTGCATCTGGACCCGGAAGAACCAGACACTCAGGAACTGGCCTTGCGCTTTTTGCAATTCGCGCAAGGCCATGATCATCTCTACATCCTCGGTGATTTATTCGAGTACTGGTTAGGCGACGATGCGGGCGTACCGCTGTACGCATCGTTCATCGCTGCACTGCAGTCGCTGGAGCAATCCGGCTGCAGCGTCACGGTGTTACTGGGTAACCGGGATTTTCTGCTTGGCGATGGTTTCGCCCAGGCGACGGGCTCACAACTGGTGCGCAACGACGAGCACCTTATTCAGCTTGGGGACAGGCCAGTCTTGCTGATGCACGGCGACACACTGTGTACCGACGACGGTGACTACCAGCATTTTCGGCACAAGATACGACAGGCAGACTGGCAAGCCCAGTTCCTGGCGAAAACAGTCGAAGCGCGTATTGAGCAGGCCCAGGCATTGCGGGCTGCCAGCGCTGACGCCAGTGCCGCCAAACAATCCAGCATCATGGATGTCAATGAGGACACTGTTTTAAATCGCCTGCAAGCGAACGATTGTCAGACACTGATTCACGGCCACACTCATCGACCGGCTCGTCACGCCTTACCGGCAGCTAACGGCACTCGCTGGGTGGTTGGGGACTGGCATGCCAATCACGCACAGTATGTTCAGTGGGACGGCCAGTCGTTGAGCCTGAACACGTTCAACGGGTAAACGCTGCCGATGTTGTACGTGACGCTCAGACCTGCGATGCGCGGTACTCTGCCTCCATCTCTTGAATCAACGCCAGCTCCTCTGTATTGAACCCGGCTTCCAGCCTCGCTTCGCGATTGTAGGGACTGCGAAGATACGCGCTGTTTTCACCTCTGAGCAAATCACGAAATACCGCCGTACCGTCCAGCTGACGCTGGTTGCACACATGCCGAAACCAACGGTTACCAATCTCAACGTGCGTAATCTCATCGGTATAAATCCGGTGCAGAATATCGGCGGTTGTTGTATCGCCAACCTGCTTTAACTTTGTGATCATCGGGGGCGCTACATCCAGTCCACGGGCTTCCAGAATACGTGGCACCAGTGCCATGCGTACGAGCACATCGTGATCGGTGCGTCGAGCCATATCCCACAAGCCATCATGCGCATCCAGCGCACCGTACTGTGAGCCCAGGGTTTTCAATCGTTCGTCGAGCAGTAGAAAATGCTCACCTTCATCGGATGCGACACGCAGCCAGTCAGCATAGTAATTCGCCGGTTGATCGCGAAACCGATACACCGCATCGAGTGCCAGATTGATTGCATTGAATTCAATATGCGCCAGCGAGTGCACCAACGCCAGTCGGCCAGCGTGGCTGCCCAGCCCGCGTTTGGGCAAGGACCGCGCATCCACCAGAGATGGTTTATCTGGCCGCCCCGGCGCATCAAGCACGCGTACCGTCGATACACTTGGGCTTTCGAGTATGCTCAGCCTTGTAGCCTCAGCCGTCTGACACCACTGCCTGTTCAGCTCTATACTCCGCGCAGCCTTTACCTGAGGGTTGTCGCACAGTAATACAGATTCTGTGCACTCAAACAGGTCCGTGATGATCACGTAGCAGTCACTCGCGGGGTGCCATGCTGATAGTGTTGACGATGAACGCTCATGTTTACAGCCCTGAATCTACAGTTGAACGGAGTACTAGTGGAACATAGAATGCTTGCGGCCAGAACAGTTTATCGCCTGCTACAGCTGATCCTGGCAGCCTCGGTATTGCTGGCTCTGATCAGCGGGTGTGCCACGCGCCCGGCTGTGCCGGATGATCTGACCGATGCGTTCGTATTACAGGAAGACTTGCTGGGTGATACCGTCGGGCGCGGTAATTTCAGTGCCATCGACGGTACCAGCCGAGACTTCGTGGCTTATATCAACGGCAGCTGGGACGGTAACGTCATGACGCTGGTAGAAGATTTTGACTATGCTGATGGCGTCAAGGAGCGAAAAACCTGGACACTCACGCAGCTACCCAATGGAGAATTCAGCGGCGTTCGTGAGGATGTCATCGGTACCGCGCGTGGTTATCAGGATGGCAAAGCCTTCCGCCTCGATTACACCATGGCGATTCCCAACGATGATGGAACCCCCGGACGCAAGGTTACTTTCAAAGACGTACTGGTTAAACTCCCCAACGGCGATATCAGTAACGAAGCCAACGTCGGCCTATGGGGATTTCGCGTGGGCAGGGTCAGCCTGAAGATAACGCGGGAATAGTCATGCACAGGGTCCGATGCAACCAATCGCCACAGCAACGTCGACAGGCCAGTATCGACATTGGGTAGCTGGATTGCGTTCACCGTACTGGCTGCACTCATGCAGGCTGTGCGAACGGCAGGTCAGAAACAGCTGACCAGCAGCGTCAGCCCCATGAGTTCCACGCTGATCAGATACGTCTTCGGATTACCGTTTGCAGCCGTGTACCTGTACTACGTCAGCAACCTGGATGAGTCAGCCCGGTTGACTAGCGCGGTGTTCAACAACCGGTTTTTGACGTTTGCCACCCTGGCCGCATTGGCACAGATACTGGCCACGTTTCTGCTGATCAAGGTATTCAGTTTCCGCAACTTTACAGTGGGCACCAGTTTTGCCAAAACCGAAGCCATACAGGCTGCCGTTCTGGGTACGGTATTGTTCAGCTCCACGTTGTCAGCCCTGGGATGGTTGGCAGTCGCCGTCGGATTTTTGGGGATATTCATCGTCAGCATCCCGAGCCGTGAGGGTCGCTGGGAGCCACAGAACGTTGTGCTGGGCACCGTGTCGGGGACAGCCTTTGCATTAACCTCGCTGTGGTTGCGCGAAGCCAGCTTGAGCCTGCAACTTCCGGTTTTACAGAGCGCAGCGATAACACTCGTATTCATGGTGAGCCTGCAGTCTGTTGTGTGTGTGCTGTACACAACCTTGAAAGAGCCAACACAGTTCAAAGCTATCGCGAGACGCTTGAAACTATCGTGGTTTGTTGGAGCCACCAGCGCAGCAGGCTCAATCGGCTGGTTCACTGCCATGACCTGGCAGAATCCTGCGCTGGTCAAGTCACTGGGACAGATCGAATTCATTTTCACCTTGCTGATAACAACGCTGTTCTTCAAGGAGCGAGTCACGATGCGCGAGATGATCGGTGTACTGGCAATCGTTGTCAGTGTTATTCTCATTCTGCAAAGCTAGATTGCGAATGCGCCCATCGGACAAAGCTGACAATCGAACCCTTCAAACCCACCGCACCCTTCATGAACATACAACGGCTCGCTTCATTTTCCAATGGCTCCGAAGGTGGTAACCCGGCAGGTGTTGCGCTGTTGGATGAGCTGCCACCGGCCGAACAGATGCAGCAGGTAGCTGCAGAGGTCGGCTATTCTGAAACCGCGTTCGCAGCACCTTGCGACAACGGCTTCCGAGTGCGCTACTTCTCGCCGATGTCTGAAGTGCCTTTTTGCGGACACGCCACCATCGCGTTGGGTGCTGCATTAGCGCGTACTCACGGCAACAATGTCTTCAAC
>CALLPU010000192.1 GCA_938016235.1 uncultured Granulosicoccus sp.
CTTTATCGCCGTCCGCGACATACCCGGTGTGCCATCCAGTTAGCACACCTTAATCTGAAGTGTTCAACCACACGCTATACGGTCAGATATTGACGGACAAGCTCTTCGCTGAGTTCGGGCATGCGGCCCTGTGCCACGATACGGCCTCGATCCATCAGAACGAAGACATCGCCAACGCGCCGGGCAAACGGTAGCTTTTGCTCGACCAGTACAACGGTAAGGCCAATCTCCTTGTTCAATCGTTGAACGATAGTACCGATGTCATGCACCACGTTAGGTTGAATGCCTTCTGTTGGTTCATCCAGCAGTAGTACGTCCGGTTGGGTCACCAGAGCCCTGCCAATAGCCAGCTGCTGCTGCTGTCCCCCTGACAGATCACCCCCGCGGCGGCGGAGCATTTCCTTGAGCACGGGAAACAGTTCGTAAACCAGATCCGGGACTTTTCCTAACCCGTCTCGACGTGCGCGCAAGCCGATCAGCAGGTTTTCTTCCACCGTGAGTAGCGGAAAAATCTGCCGGCCTTGCGGAACGTAGCCGATGCCTCGAGCTGCGCGTTGCTCTGTGCTCAAACGTGTGATGTTTTCATCAGCTAGCGACAAGCTGCCGCTGCGTACCGGGAGCAAGCCGGTAATGCACTGCATCAGCGTTGTTTTGCCCACGCCGTTACGTCCCATCAGAACCGTGCAGGTACCCGGCTCTATACTCAGACTGACATCTTTGAGCGTATGGGAAGAGCCGTAATACTGGTTTAGCGCGTCGATGGTTAACATGACACATCCTCCGTGCCTAAGTACACACGCATGACGTCCGGGTTAGCTTGAATCTCCGCCATGCTCCCTTCAGCAAGCACACTGCCTTGATGAAGCACCGTGACCGGTGCGTTCAATGCTCGTACGAAATCCATGTCGTGCTCAACAACCACTATTGCGTGATCGCCTGCCAAAGCCGTCAGGAGTTCCACGGTTTGATCCATTTCCTGATGGGTCATGCCGGCAGCCGGCTCATCGACCAATAGAAGCAGGGGATTCTGCATGATGAGCATACCGATTTCCAGCCACTGCTTCTGACCGTGCGACAGCATCCCCGCCGGGGAATGCAAGTGATCGATCAGGTTGATGGTTTCTGCCATGGACTCCAGGCGTGACAGGGTTTGCCCATCGATTTTTGCGCGGAAGGTTTTCCACAAGTTGCGCGTGCCTGCCATGGAAAGCTCAAGATTATCGAACACACTCAGGTTTTCGAACACACTGGGTTTCTGGAACTTCCTGCCTATACCAACCTGCGCTATCTCCGCTTCATCCATACGCAGCAGATTGATACGCTGGCCAAACCAGGCTGAGCCTGTGTCGGGTCGGGTTTTGCCGGTAACGATATCCATCAGGGTGGTCTTGCCAGCACCGTTCGGACCGATCAGGCATCGCAGCTCGCCTTTGTTGACGTAGAAATTAAGCCCGCTGATCGCCTGGAAGCCATCAAAGTTGACTGAGATGTCTTCAAGGTATAACGCTGTTCCGTGTGACAGATCCAGATCATCAACCTGGCGTGGAATCAGGAACTCGAATACCCGATCACGACGAATCAACGGGTTCTGCTGTGTGCCGGATGACTGGCTCATGATGGTGAGGTTCCCGTTTTTGCGCGCTTGAACAATCCCGCTACGCCTTTGGGTAGAACCAGTGTGACCAGTACAAACAGGAGCCCGAGTGCGAACAGCCAGGCTTCGGGATACGCGCCTGTAAACCAGGTTTTGGCGTAGTTGACACCGATGGCTCCCAGCACCGCACCGTACAGTGTGCCGCGACCACCAATAGCCACCCAGACAACTACTTCTATAGAGTTCAGCGGTGAGAACTCTCCAGGATTGATAATGCCTACCTGGGGCACATAAAGCGCCCCTGCAAGTCCTGCAATCATGGCGGACAACGTGAACAACGCCAATTTGACATGCTCAACCCGATAGCCGATGAACCGCGTTCGGTCTTCAGCATCACGAATGGCGATGGACACCTTGCCGAGTCTGGATCGCAATATCACGTTGCACAGCAGGTAAACGAACAGCAGGGCAATACCGGATGCCAGAAACAACCCGAGGCGCACCTCATCCGAGCGCAAATCAAAACCGAGCAGTTCCCTGAAATCGGTCAGGCCGTTGTTGCCGCCCAGCCCCATTTCGTTTCTGAAAAAAGCGAGCATCAGGGCATAGGTGAGGGCCTGGGTGATGATGGATAGATACACGCCATTGACTCGGGACCGAAACGCAAACCATCCAAAGACAAACGCGAGCAAGCCGGGTACCAGCAGAATCATCAAGGCAGTAAACGCGAAATTATCAAAGCCCAGCCAGTACCACGGTAGTTCGGTCCAGTTCAGAAACACCATGAAGTCGGGCAGGTCGGGGTTGCCGTACACGCCGCGATCACCAATCTGTCGCATCAGGTGCATGCCCATGGCATAACCGCCGAGAGCGAAAAAAGCCGCGTGTCCAAGGCTCAGAATGCCCAGATAGCCCCATACCAGATCCACTGACACCGCCAGAATGGCGTAGGTCAGGTACTTGCCCAGTAACGTGATCATGTAGTTGCCCACATGCAGCGGATGGCTTTCAGGTAGCTGGTTACACACGGTGACACCGATCAGTGTTGCCATCAGCACGATCACGAAAAGCAGCGTTGAGGTTCGTGATTGATGCGTTCTCTGAATACTCATGATGCGTCTACCGCGCGACCGCGCTGGGGAAACAGGCCGCGAGGGCGTTTCTGAATGAACATGATCAAAAACACCAGCACCAGTATCTTGGCCAGAATAGCGCCGGCCCAGGGTTCCATGATCTTGTTGGCAATGCCTAACGTCATACCACTGATCAGTGTGCCCCAGAGATTACCCACGCCGCCGAAAACCACCACCATGAAGCTATCAACGATATAAGCCTGGCCGAGATTCGGGCCGACGTTCGTGACTTGTGATAATGCAACTCCGGCTATACCGGCTATGCCGGCACCCAGGCCGAATGTCAAGGAATCGATACGGGCGGATCGTACACCCATGGCTCTTGCCATGGCGCGGTTCTGGCTGACAGCACGCACTTCCAGGCCAA
Source organism: uncultured Granulosicoccus sp. (assembly GCA_938016235.1). GTDB lineage: Bacteria > Pseudomonadota > Gammaproteobacteria > Granulosicoccales > Granulosicoccaceae > Granulosicoccus. Next base: position 3,095 of record CALLPU010000192.1, read on the forward strand.
ATCTGGAGCGCTTTAACAGCGCCAGTAGCAGCGCGAATACCACCAGGCAAAACGCGAGAATATACAACCGGTTCAAGGTCAGGCTGAATACGCTGTTGAATTCAATGACACCGCTCATGAAAGGCGGGTTCGCAACCGGTACATTTTGCGATGACACAAACGTTCTCACCAGTTGCTGAAGTATCAGACTGATACCGAAAGTAGCTAACAGCGTTTCCAGTGGGCGGCCATAGAGAAAGCGAATAACCGTGCGTTCAATCAGGATGCCCACTAATCCTGTAAAGATGAACGCAACTGGAATGGACAACAGCAATGAGGCGGTAAGAGAGTTGGGTAACAACTGCTGCATGGCCCATGTGCAGTAAGCGCCCAACATGATCAGTTCACCGTGTGCCATGTTGATCACACCCATGACACCAAAGCTGATCGCCAGGCCGATGGCTGCCAGTACCAGAATCGAGCCCAGGCTTAAACCGAAGAACAGGGTTTCGAGCCAGCCATAGAGCGTGACTTTACCTTCCTGCGCTTGCTGAACGGCGAGCGCCGCTTCTTTTACGGTATTGTCTGGATCGTTGTTGGCCAGTTGGCTGACCAGCCTGCGGCTGTCTGGTGATAAGTCATCGCGAAGGATGACAAGGCCTTGCACTCTTTCAGCAGCGATCGATGATCCCACCTGTTTCCGCGCTAGCAATGACGTTAACGCAGCCTTCACGTTGGCGTCTTCTTCTGCATTGAGCAGTTCTGTCAGCAGTTCATCTGCCATGCTGTCGGGCTTGCCCATCAGCGCCGAGATGGCTGCCAGTCGCTCCACAGGATCCGCTGAACGCAGTCCAAGCCCGGCGATCAGATCACGTAAATAGGAGCGCAGACGGTTGTCCAGTTTGAGCCGTTTCACGTCGCGCCTGCCTGCGGTATCAACGCTGCCGGTTCTGTCGAGTGATTGAATCTGGTACTGACGTCCTTCCTTGGTTGCCCAGACGATGCTGCTGCTCGGTTTGTGCAGCATCAGATCACCTTCGAGAATGGCATTCAGTAGTAGTCGGGTATCGTCTCTGCCGGATGCAGCCAGATCATCGAGCGCTTCGGTACGCTGAGTTGTCTTGCCTTCCACGAACTGCGTAAAAATGGCGTCAAGCTCTGGTGAGCCCGCCGTAACGTCAGCCCTGGCAAGGGTCGTCGTGCCAATCAGAAACAGCAGTATCAGCAGCGTGCAACGTCGTTGCAGCATGAGTAAAGTACGCAAGATCACACCTGGGAAGTGGGCGAAAAGAAACTGAGGCGCTTATCGATAGATCAGAAAGCTCTGTGAGCACCGACTCCCCTTGTCAGGGAATCGGTGCTCGATCTATTTGTGCTTCAAAACGCTTGGCCGGTTACAGGTTCTGGCCGGAACACACGTTGGTGCTGACGTTGAAGTTTCCGCAGGACAATGGCGCGCGCCAGTCGGAAATGATGTCCCTGGAGCTTTCCAGATAATCTGACCAGGCGTCCCCGGCAACCAGTCCTGGCGTCTCCCAGACAATTTCGAACTGACCGTCGTCCTGTATTTCACCGATCAGTACCGGTTTGGTGATGTGATGATTCGGCAGCATGGCCGAATAGCCACCCGACAGATTAGGTACCGCCACGCCGATGATGGCCTCTTGTACCGCTTCCGGGTCTGTTGTGCCAGCTTTTTCAACCGCCTTCACCCACATGTTGAATCCGATGTAATGCGCCTCCATGGGATCGTTAGTGACTCGATC
>CALLPU010000193.1 GCA_938016235.1 uncultured Granulosicoccus sp.
GAATCCAATTCACGACAGGTTAATAAGGAGAAACAACACTAATGGCAGTCAAGATTGCAATCAACTGGTATGGCCGGATCGGTCGCAACGTGCTCCGGGCTATTCATGAGCTGGGTCGCAGCGACGAATTTGATGTGGTAGCAATCAACGACCTGGGTGATGCAGAAACCAATGCTCATCTGACGCAATACGATACCGCTCACGGCCGTTTTCCAGGTGAAGTCACGGTAGACGGCGATCATCTGGTCATCAACGGTGATCGGTTGAAAGTGTTCGCTGAGCGCGATCCGTCCAAATTACCCTGGGGTGAGCTGGGCATTGACGTCGTGCTTGAATGCACAGGTTTGTTCAAGGACAAGGCGAAAGCCGGTATGCATCTGCAAGCAGGTGCAAAAAAAGTAATCATCTCGGCACCTGGCGGTTCTGATATCGACGCTACTGTCGTCTTTGGCGTGAATGAAGGTGATCTCAAAGCCTCGGATCAGATCATCTCGAATGCTTCCTGTACCACCAACTGCCTGGCTCCCATGGCCAAGGCATTGCATGAATCCGTGGGTATCGTTCGCGGTTTGATGACCACCATTCATGCGTATACCAATGACCAGGTGCTGACCGATGTGTACCACAAGGATTTACGCCGCGCCCGGTCTGCCACCATGTCAATGATTCCAACCACGACCGGTGCTGCCAAAGCGGTCGGGCTGGTGTTGCCGGCATTGAACGGCAAGCTGGACGGCTTTGCCATGCGTGTTCCTACCATCAATGTCTCTATCGTCGACCTGACATTCACGGCAGGCCGTGATACGTCGGTGGAAGAAATCAACAGCATCATGCAGAAGGCGGCAGACGGCAGCATACTGGCTTATAACGAGAAGCCGCTGGTCTCCATCGACTTCAACCATACGCCTACGTCGTCCAACTTTGATGCGGGCATGACACGCGTCATGGAAGGCAATCTGGTCAAGGCGTGCAGCTGGTATGACAACGAATGGGGGTTCTCGTGCCGCATGCTCGATACCACCATTGCTGCCATGAACGCCTGAGCCATGAAACTCCTCAACGAACTGCCATTGTCGGGTCAGCGACTGCTGATCAGGCAGGATCTGAACGTACCCATCGCCGACGGTGTGATTACATCGGACAAGCGTATACGAGCGTCAGTGCCAACCTTGCAGTACGCTGTGGAAGCAGGAGCACGCGTCATGGTGATGTCTCATCTGGGACGTCCTGTTGAAGGTGCGCCCGATGCTGAGTCATCGCTTGCACCTGTCGCTGTTCGCCTCGGCGAATTGCTGGGACAGCCAGTGCGGCTGATCGCGGATTACCTGGATGGCCCGCCGGAGGTAGCCGAAGGTGAGGTAGTGGTTCTGGAAAATGTTCGATTCAATGTGGGTGAAAAGGCAGACGACGAAGCCTTGGGTAAGCGTTACGCCGCGCTATGCGACATCTACGCGATGGATGCGTTCGGAACGGCTCATCGGGCGCAGGCATCTACCCATCGAGTGGGCATGCACGCGCCCATTGCCTGCGCCGGTCCATTGCTTGCTGCTGAACTGGATGCGTTGAGTGCTGCACTGGACAATCCCAAAAGACCACTGATTGCCATAGTGGGCGGTTCCAAGGTGTCAACCAAGTTGACGGTGCTGGAAACCCTGGCCGACAAGGTGGACCAGTTGATTGTTGGTGGTGGTATTGCCAACACCTTCATCGCGGCAGCAGGTCATGAAGTGGGTCAGTCATTGTATGAAGCGGATCTGGTCAGTGAGGCTGCCACGTTAATGCGCAAGGCGCAGGCGCGTGGTGCTGCGATTCCGGTTCCCACGGATGTGGTGTGTGCACCCGAGTTGTCAGCCGACGCACCAGTAAGCACGCGAGCAACCGCGGATGTACAACCGGATGATCGCATTCTGGACATCGGGCCGGATACGGCGGAAGCGTATGCAGAGCTTCTGCGTGGAGCGGGTACGATCGTGTGGAATGGACCAGTGGGCGTCTTTGAAATCGATGCGTTTGGTCACGGTACCCGCGTTCTTTCTGAGGCCGTGGCTGCCTCTGATGCATTCTCCATCGCCGGTGGAGGAGACACGCTGGCAGCGGTAGACAAGTACGGTATTGAAGATCAGGTCTCATATATTTCAACCGGTGGTGGCGCTTTTCTCGAGTTTCTCGAAGGCAAGACGCTACCGGCTGTGGCGATGCTCAATTCACGCAATGCGTAATTCTCTGGCTTTTATCACGGGACACTAGTTATGACTGACACGGTTACCTTACTCGGCGACGAGGCAGAATATCTCCTTGACCACACCTGTACCGGGTTGCCAAAGGAGATGGTTCAATTGCCGGGCCCGGATTTTGTGAGCGACGTCATGGGCGTCAGTGACCGTGGCCCCGGCACCATGCGAGCGATGCAGCAATTGTTCAATACCGGCCGATTGGCGGGTACCGGCTACATGTCCATGCTGCCGGTTGATCAGGGTATCGAGCACTCAGCCGGCGCCTCATTCGCACCTAACCCAATCTACTTTGATCCAGCGAATATTGTTGAACTTGCGATTGAAGGAGGATGTAACTGTGTGGCATCCACGTTGGGTGTACTGGGCTCGGTTTCGCGTCGCTATGCGCACCGTATTCCCTTCATGGTCAAGCTGAACCATAACGAGACGCTGACGTTGCCGGCCATGTACGAGCAAACACTGTTTGCACAGGTAGAACAGGCATTTGATCTGGGTGCGTTGTCGGTGGGTGCCACCATTTACTTTGGCTCGCCGGATTCTCGCCGCCAGATCCAGGAAATATCGGAGGCGTTTTATCGTGCCCACGAGCTGGGTATGGTCACGGTACTGTGGGCCTACTTGCGTAACTCCGGTTTCAAGAAAGATGGCGTCGATTACCACGTTTCGGCCGATCTGACGGGGCAGGCGAATCATCTGGCCAGCACCATTCAGGCGGATATCGTCAAGCAGAAGCAGGCCGAGAACAACGGTGGCTACAACGCCATTGGATTTGGTAACACACACCCCAAGGTGTATTCCGAGCTCACTACTGATCATCCGGTGGATCTGGTGCGCTATCAAGTCGCCAACTGCTACATGGGCCGTGCTGGGCTGATCAATTCTGGCGGCGGTTCAGGTGACAACGATCTTGCGCAGGCTGTTCGCACAGCGGTTATCAACAAGCGTGCGGGTGGCATGGGGTTGATATCCGGGCGAAAGGCTTTCCAGAAAGACATGAAGGATGGCGTGGCTCTGTTGAACGCAATCCAGGATGCGTATCTGGATGATCGAGTCACCGTGGCCTGAAAACCGACAGAAATTGGTTTGTATTTATGCTTTGAGAGTGTCCCGAAACCTGCTTTCCTGATAGTGTCTGTTACACAACCCGCCCGGTAGTCTGTCGCCCAGGCTTCCAGGCTAGAAACTGCCGCCTTGAGCGGTGGGCGGGAGTGGAAAATTCTGGAATTCTAGGAGGTGTGACGCTGATGTGGATAAAGGTAATTCCGATAGCTGCAGTTTTAGTGCTCGGCTGGATCGGACTGAATCTGATAACGGGCAAGGACGACGACGAGGCGGTGGTCGCCCAGACCGAAGAGGCATCGGAAGCCTCAACCGCGGTTGCCGCTGCCGATCTTGACGAATCTGCAGACGAGAGCACAGACGCGGAAACAACAGAAACAACAGCTGAGTCTGACGCTTCTGAGTCTGATACTGAGTCAGCGGCTACCGAAGAGGCGTCTGATGACGCAGCGTCCACCGATGAATCAACCGAGACGGCCGAGACAACGGAAGAAGTCGTTGCTGAGACGGAGCAGGTAGCCGAAGCCGAATCTGACGAAACGGCAACAGATTCGGAATCTGCCGCCACGGAGGAAACGGAAGAGGCGTCCGCGGAAGATTCTACAGAGCAAGCTGATGCAGGCGATGACAGTTCGCAAGCAGCGGCAGTCACGGCCGTTGCCGCTGTTGCAACCGCCGCCGTGAGTGAGGCAGCTGACGCGGCAGCCTCTTCTGACGAGTCATCTGAGTCGTCCGAGGAATCCACAGAGGCGTCAGACGGCGCAACTGCGGAGTCGTCCGAGGAATCTACGGAGGCGTCAGACGGTGCCACTGCGGAGGCGTCCGAGGAATCGATAGAGACGGCAGACGGTGCATCCGCGGATGACGCTTCTGCTGAGCCGGATACGCAAGCTGCTGATGCGGGTTCCGAGCCAGCGACGGAGCTCAAATATCCAACTGATCCAGCCACTGGAGCCACTCTCTATGACCAAGGCATGGTGGAAGTGCCCGTGGTCGAAGTGGTTGAAACACCTGAGGCTCCGGTAGCGGAAACGCAGGTTGCCGAAGTTACGGAGAGCACCGAGGCAGATACGGCTGCTGAGCCAGATGCTGACACCGGCGAAACTGACGCTGCGGAATCAGATGCTGCCGAGGCCGAAGTTGAAACGCTGGATCCTGAGCAGGTCGCGGCCATTGAAGCGAGCCGACTGCCTGCTGATCCGGTCACGGGTGCCACTGTGTACCCGGAGAGTGCCGAGGCGAGCGATACAGCCGAAGCGGAAGCCGAGACAGAGTCTACAGAGAGTACAGAGGCAACCGAGACTGCATCGGCCGATACGGCTGAGTCTGGAAAACTACCCACCGACCCAGTCACCGGAGCGACTGTCTATGCAGCAGCATCAGAATCCGCCGAGGCTGCGTCTGGCGAGACTGAAACTGACGACACCACCGAGTCTGACAGTGCTGCCAGCAGTGAGGAAGCATCTGGATCGCTGCCTACGGATCCCGTTACAGGTGCCACCATCTACGCTTCTGATGACGCCACTGATTCGACAGAGTCGGGCGAAAGCACTGAAACAGCGTCAACGGATGAAGCAGCAACGGCAGATGATTCAGGAAAACTGCCCACCGACCCGGTAACCGGTGCCACGGTGTATGCAGCGGCCAGTGATGACGACGCCTCGGCCTCAGAGTCTGAAACCGACAGTGCAGAAGCGGCGGAGGATGTTGCCAGCGCTGAGCAGGCAGAAGGCGAGTCGCTGCCTACGGATCCAACCACCGGTGCCACGATTTACCCGGACAGTGACAGCAGCGATGCCACGGCAGAGCAGGACTCCGAGACGGAGACTGAAACTGCCAGCTCCACTACAGATGATGCCACTGAGGAAGAGTCTGCAGAAGCCTCAACGACGGTCGACCGTGGCTCCATCAACCTGGCGGGTATCAGCAGAAAGCTGGGGGGTGTCTTCGGATCCGCTTCGATGGTGCTGGACAAGGCACGCGATGAAGCATCGGCACAATCGGCATTACCCATGCTGGAATCTGCCAGTGATGCGTTGTCAGAGGTTGCTGGCGAATTCGGCAGCATGCCGGCTACAGTTCAAGCGCCTTTAAGCAATGTCATCAAATCCGGAATGGCGCGTTTGAAGCCTCTGGCAGATACAGCGCTGACCCGTGAGGGAGTGGGTCCTGTCATTGCACCGGTATTGGGTCCGATGATGGAGACCATGCAGAGCTTGACTGACTGAGTCCGTGGGTAAAGAGTGGCACGCACCGTAAGGTCGTGCCACTTATCGCATTTGGCCTTTCAAAAGCCGTTATCGGGTGAGGCGATCCAGCGCCTCCTGATAGCGCGAAAGCGTGCCCTGAATGACGTCTTCGGGTACTTCCGGCCCTGGCGGGGTCTTGTCCCAGTCCAGTGTCTCCAGCCAGTCTCTGACAAATTGCTTGTCGTAGCTGGCCGGGCTGGTTCCGGGTTGCCAGGTGTCTGCCTCCCAGAAACGGGATGAATCGGGTGTCAGGATTTCATCCATAAGAACCAGGTTACCGGCGGCATCCTGACCGAATTCAAACTTGGTATCGGCGATGATAATGCCCCGCTTGCGCGCATAACTGGCAGCATCGTTATACAAGGCAAGGCTCACCCGCCGGATATCGTCGGCAAGCTCAAAGCCAATTGCCTGCGCCATGGTGTCGAAGCTGATGTTCTCGTCGTGATCACCCAGTGCTGCTTTGGTTGCCGGTGTGAACAGTACTTTGGGCAGCTGATCAGCCTGCTGCAGGCCGGCAGGCAAAGCATGTCCGCAAACTGCACCGGTAGCCAGGTAATCCTTCCAGCCGGAACCAATCAGATAGCCTCGCACAACCGCTTCCATCGGCACGGGCTTGAGGCGTTTTACGATCATGCAGCGTCCTTCGGCCTGCGCTCGCTCATCCGGGTCTGGCAGTATCGTTTCCAATGGGATGTTGACCAGATGATTGGGGATCATCGGCTGGACGCGGGCAAACCAGAAATTGGCCAGCGCCGTGAGCAGCTTGCCTTTGCCCGGGATCACGTTGGGCATGATGACGTCGAAAGCCGACACGCGATCGGTGGCAATGATGAGCCAATGCGCCTCATCAATCTCATAAATATCGCGTACCTTGCCACGATAATGCAGCTTCAGAGAGCTGATGGTGGATGAGTGAAGGCCGGGTTGGTTCTCTGTCGCTATCATGCAGACGAACGTTTCACTGAAGCTTTGAAAGTAGCTCCAGTATACTGCGCGGCTACCCCGGTGGTTTGTGCATAGAAACGATAATGACTGACGTGAAGGTTGGCGTAGTAATGGGCAGCAACAGCGATTGGCCCGTGATGAACAAGGCGGTTGAATTGCTGGAGCAGTTCTCTGTTGGTCATGAGAAGGCGGTGGTGTCCGCTCATCGCATGCCGGATCAGATGTTTCGTTATGCCGAAGAGGCAGCAGGCCGCGGCCTGGCTGCCATCATTGCTGGCGCCGGCGGGGCTGCCCACTTACCGGGCATGTTGGCGGCTAAAACCACCGTACCGGTGCTGGGTGTGCCGGTCCCTAGCCGGTATCTCAGTGGACAGGATTCCCTCTATTCAATCGTGCAGATGCCTCGCGGTGTGCCGGTTGCCACGTTTGCCATCGGCGAGGCCGGTGCTGCCAACGCTGCGCTTTTTGCCATCGCCATGCTGGCAGCGACCGATCCTGCATTATCGGGTCAACTCAATGCGTTTCGTCGAGAACAACAGGCCAAGGCGGCGGCCATGGTGTTACCCCCCGAGGCCCAACCATGACCACATCCGAGACGAACCCGGTACATCGGCCTTTGTTCCCGGGCAGTCATGTGGGTGTGGTGGGTGGTGGGCAGCTTGGACGCTACTTCGTTCTGGAAGCCAGGCGATTGGGCTATCACACATGGGTGCTGGATCCGGATGCCAGAGCACCTGCCATGCAGGTGGCGGAGCATGCGCTG
>CALLPU010000194.1 GCA_938016235.1 uncultured Granulosicoccus sp.
ACTGGTACAAGACCGCACTGGCAGAGTATGTGGTGAATGCCGCAGCAGACAACGATGAATCGCATTGGCATCGCCGCCGCGTCCAACTACTACCCGTCAGCTTCGACAGGCTGACCGCGGTTATGTTTGATAGCACTCGGCCGTATATCTGCAGTGATAACAATGTGGTGATGCACACGCTGGCAATACTGTGCGAGTGCGCTTGCCTGGCAAGCCCCGGGGATAGTCGGGACACACTGATCGGCCATCTTGAGAAAACCCATCGCGCCGCTGTTGAACACGCCGGGCAAGGTATGGAAGCTGAGGCGATTACGGCACGATACTCAATGGCACTGCACATCGTGCAGGAGGACAGGCATCCGGGGCTTGAACAACAAGGCATAGACTGGTTTGGCGGAAGTGCCTGAGTGGTACCAACAACCCGACGTGGAACCGTCCACGGAAGGCAGTTGGACCAGGGTGGTTATTGACCGCCGGGCAAGCAAAGCAGGCACGTTTGTAAAAAACACACGCTGGTTAACCCAGTATTGCAAACCATCACAACAATCCGCCTGAGAGCGTTAACCTTAACCTTCACTGCACACACGGCAGTTGTCAAACATCGTTTGTCGACGACGCTGGTGAGCAATCATTTTATTCATAGCGTTTCAGGAGTAAACATCATGTTGAGCTGGTCTATCAGTTTTTTTGTTATTGCCATTATCGCAGCCGTACTCGGATTTGGCGGCATCGCAGGTTCTGCAGCAGGCATTGCCAAAGTACTTTTCATTCTCTTCCTGATCATAGCCGTTGTGTCCTTCTTCATGGGACGCAAGCCTTCAGTCTAGCCTCCGTGCAGACCCTAAAACGTACTAACAACCACTAACTTCTAACAGGAACAAATAAATGGCAGATTCGTTTGTAACCTACCTCAGCGATAACAACCGTCAGGCGATGATCGACCTTCTCAACTCCCGACTGGCCGACACCGTTGATTTAACCTTGGCCGTCAAGCAAGCGCACTGGAACATCAAGGGACCGTCCTTCATTGGTATCCACGAGCTGCTTGATGAAGTGGCCGACAGGCTTCGCGAGAGCGCCGATACCATGGCAGAGCGTTGCGTGGTTCTCGGCGGTCAGGCCAAAGGTACTACTCAAACGGTGGCCTCCGAAACAAGCCTGTCAGCTTATCCGGAAGAAGCCCAGAATCAGGTAATTCATGTGGATGCGCTAACAGAGCGGTTCAAGCAATTGGGTCGATCACTGGCAGATGCCATACAGGACGCAGCCGAAGCGGGTGATGAGGAAACAGCAGACTTGTTCACCGAGGTAAGCCGCACCATTGACAAGGATGCCTGGTTCATCGGTGCACACAACGACCACGGCACTGACGCGCCGTGACGCGGCCGTGTCAGGCTGCGATGTTTCGGCTTTATAGCGAACTCATTCGCCGCTATTTAAATCCGCCCTGTATTCCGGGGCGGAGTCGTTTCCAGACAAAAAGTGCCCAAACGATTTGAGCGACGCAATGTGCTCACACAGCACATTGACGAATACCAGTATGGGGACGGCCATCAGTGCACCGGCCAGGCCCCACAACCAACCCCAGAACGCCACGCTGAGAAAGACGACAACAATGTTCAGTTGCAGTCTTCGTCCAATGATGAAAGGCGTTATGACGTTGCCTTCAATAGCGCTGCAGGCGTAGTAAATCAACGGAGGTACAAACGCCAATGCCAGCGTGTCGTATACGCCCAGTGAGGCGGTAGCCAGCAACAGTGAACCAATCATGGCTCCCAAAAACGGCAGGAAATTGAACACCGTGGCAATAACGCCCCACAAAATGAAGTTGGGAAATCCGTAGGCGTATAACAGTGTCGCCACACAAATGCCCAGGCAGACGTTAATTACACTGATAGTAAACAGATAACGTGACACATTCAGTTCTATGTCATACACAATGCGCAGGGCACGTTTTTTGTCGCTCAATTTGGGAATGGACGACACCAACTTCTCGTAGAACAGCGTACCAGAGCCGAGAATGAACACGCTCAACAGCAACGCGATGAAGAGTGAGGTTATACCGGTAGCCACGGTGGACGCAGCTGAAGTGATGAAGCCCGGACCTTCCACAACCACTTGGCTTACACCTTCTTTGCCCTTGCCCCCTGTGAGATCCTGTACCTGATCACCGGCCTGAGACAACTCATCGAGTGTGTCCTGATACGGGCGAATATGATCGCTGATTCTCTGACCCACAGTGGGTAATGAATCGATCAGGTCGCTGACAGGTTTGCTCAACGTGCTGATCCCTGCATATAGCAACGAAGCACTCAACACCACCACTAACAGTGCACCGACCGGTGCCGGAATTTTCAGCGACTGAAGAAATCGCACCACCGGGGACAAGGTCAAGGCAATCAACAGTCCGAGAACCACCGGCATGAGAATGTCCTTGGCAAAATAGAAAATAACGCCAGACAACAGAACGGCTATGTAGATGAGCGTGCGTCGGATGGCTTTGAGCTCGGCGGCTGAATCGCCATCAGTAGCGGACATGTCAGCGAGTTTCCAGCTGGTTGACGACGGCATAACCCGGTGCATGGTCACGAGCCAGCGCCAGCGCCTCAGCGGATTGATCTTCACTACCCACAAATCCGGTTAGCGTCACCGTATTTCCAGACACAGCAATACCGATTGCCGCTGCAGCCAGTGTGTCAGATTTGATATACGCCTGTTTGATTTTAACTTGCACCTCAGCAACATCGACCGGCGTCTGCTCGATCTCCCGGGTCAGGTTTGTGCACGATTGGCACAATGACAACAGGAGTAGTACAGCAATCAGTGATAACCGGTTCTTTCTCCTGCCAACGATCCGCAACGGTTGATTTTCCGAAGTTCCTGATTGTACAAGCACCATCACAAGCCCTCTTGAGCGGAGAAATATTCATGAGCCAATCGTAAGGCAACCGTTTCAACGAGCCGAATCCAGTGCCGTTACCATACCCGAACAGTAGCTACTATCCTGGCCACTGCCTGACTCGATGAAAGGCAGTATGGCAGCGGCCGGTGATACTACACTGGCCAGCACGGCAGCTGCTGCAGCTCTGGAAGGTAAGGATGCGCCTGGCAGCACCGAAATATCGGTGAACGGCCCGGCAATGCTCACGGCCGTTTGCGCAGCCAGGATACTGGCATCTTTAGGATGCGGCTCAACGGTGACATCAAGCTCTTCAGCGGTGAGATCAACGGAGCCGTCGGCGAGCATGACCGTATCGTCAGTGTCTAAAACCAGCGTTGCGATATCAACAATTCCCGAACGGCTTTGCAAGTCTGCAAAAGCGCAATTCACGCGCGTGGCGTCCGTTCCTTCTGTGAAGAACAGGCTCAGGCTTCCTGTCAGGTCGATTCCCAGCAGCTCAACCAGTATGGCGTCAAGTTCACCTCCGGTCATCAGAAAGAACGCCCCCCCATCGGCACTTGCAGCCATCTGGGCCAGTGAATCCCCCCTTACCCACAGCTTGATCTGCCCACCCAACTGCCCGACACTCTGTGTGTCCAATCCGGCGCTGGCCAGAATCTGCCGTAAATCCAGCTGCTTGACCTGCAAGCTGATCTCGCCCCGGCTGGACTCGTCTTCATCCGACACCGAAAAATCCAGCTCACCGTCAATCACACCGCCCGCCACAGAAAATTCCGTGATGGACACGCTGGCACGCGAACCGTCAATATCAACACGAACGTCTAGCGACTGAATGGGCCAAGTGGGTGAAACAACAGTTTCCGCGCGGTACTCCACAGCACCATCAAACAGTTGCGTGAGTGGTTTGATCGCCAGTGTTTCACTCGGCAGCAGACGTTCCGTATCCGGTCGAGCCCGTGGCACTTCCGGGCTGGGCCGCTCATTTGGCCGTTCAGAATTGAGGGCGCCTGGCTCGTCCGGGTCGGGTTCGCCGCCTATCAGTCCGGCAAGATCATCAAGATCGAGTGTCTTTGAAATCAGGTTGGCATACACCACGGGCGGTGTGGAACCCGGATTGACTCTGATATCTCCTTGCAGATCGCTGTCACCCAGCACCCCATCAAAGCGTCGCAATATCCACGTATCACCCTCATTGAGCAAGTCCCCTGTCAACTGTACAGGGGGAAGTCTGGGCAAGTCTATTTGAGTTAATACCTGAATATCATCCATGCCTTGCGCGTCGATTTCAAATTCCCCGCGCCAGGACCGACTGGACCCGAAATCCTCTACCACGGCGCTGATCACCGCAGTGCTCTGTCCCAGAGTGGCATCGACGTCAAGTTCTGTTAATCGTTTATTGTTCAGCACGTTCGGTGATTGCAATAACAGGTCGACAAGCGACGACGCCTGTAGCGTCAGCTGTGTTGTTCTGTCGTCCACCGTACCTGACACGTCTATCGTTGTCGGTAAACTCGGTTGCGTTGTTGATGCTTCACCGTTGATCGTGACATCAATAACGTTGTCACGATACCGGTCATCCAGAAACACGCGAACGTCACTGATCTGGATGCTGTTGACTAACAGCAAATCGCCTGAACCATCATCTGGCTCTTCGAGGGAATCAGCGTTTGCTGGTGTCAGATATAACCAGTTGGCTTGCCCTTCCGAATCCACGGCTGCCTGGATGTCGGCCCCCTGTAGCCTCACAGTATCCAACACAAGCTCACCCTTGAGCAGCTTCATCAGATCCACCGCAACACTCGCCTTGTTAGCGCTGACAACAGCATCGTCATCCGCCCCTGAAACAGTGACTCCGGAGAGCATCACGCCCGGTGTTAGCGTAAACACCGAAACATCCAGCGACTCTACGCTGACAGGTGTGCCCAGCACGTTGCTCAGGAGTGGTTCAACACGCGCGGCGAGCCATCCCCTGGGAGCAAAAGCGAGCGCTATGAGACAAAGCAGAAACACAAACAGTAACAACAAAGCCAGTTTTGCCAGTGCTCTCACCATGAGCCTGCATGACACTTCTTGAAGCCAGTGAAGATGTCTGGTACCGATATGACCACTAGGCTGAGGTAGCAGTCAGCACAGCCACATCTTCCTGCTGCTCGTAACTGTTCAAGCGGTTATACAATGTCTTGAGGCTAATGCCCAGCACCTTGGCCGTGCGGCTTTTGTTGTGTTTGTTGGCAGCTAGCGTAGCCAGTATCAGCTGCTTCTCTACCTCTCGGAAACTTTGCCCTACAAACGGGCTGATCAGGTCGTTGACCGGGTCTTCTGCATCGGTAAAGAGCGAGACGTTGGGTTTGATTTCATCACCGGCTTCCGTGTAGCGATAGGCAGTTAACAGGCAATTCTTCAACTCAACCAGATTACCCGGCCAGTAGTACGATTTCAGCTGATCGATCAGTTCAACAGACAGACTCTTTTCAGTGGAAAACACGTCGTTCAGTTGCGCAACGGCATGCTGTGAGAAAAAAACGATATCGTCGCGACGCTCCACCAGCGGTGGCACTGCAATCGTGTTCCTGGCAAGCGCAAAATACAAGGGTTCGTGCAATCGGCCACTGCTCAGCGCATCATCGGCAGGCTCCCTGAGTATTCCAACCAGCGCACAACGCTGACGCTGCGGAGCCAGTGCGCCTTGGGCCAGCACTTCTCCGGTTTCGATAAACGACGCCAGCCGCCGTTGCAGATTGATCGACAACGCAGACACATCGTCCAGCACCAGGGTGCCCTCGTGCGCTTTATTCAGGTAGCCCACGGTTGCATCCGTACGCGCATCATCCGATGACACGCTACCAAAAAATCGCCGTTGATCGTGGGCATCGTTTTCACTGGCACAATTCACGATCAACGCGCGGCCCGTGCGTTCGCTGTAGTGATGCACAAGAGCGGCCACATCGGCCTTCAGCACGCCCGGTTGCCCGGTAATCAGAGCCGCCGCAAAAGGTTCTTTCGCCACCTGTCGCACTGCTTTGGTTAAACGCTGGCTGGCCTGCGAGGCGCCTTCGAGGCTACCGAAACCCGGCTTGAGTTTTACAGGATATTCCTGGGCTGTCACGGTGCTTTGACGGCGTTTGACATCTGCACGGCGGACCGACTTCAGCACATCGTCCGCACCTGCAGGTTTCAGGATGAAATCGAATACACCAGCCTGCAGGCAGCGTCGCGTTCGCTCGGCATCATCTGTTCCGCTGATAATAATGATCTCGTTTACGCCGAGTGCCTTCAGCCGTTCTATGGCATCCACGCCGTCACCATCCGGTAACGACAGATCCAGTAATACAATGGCAGGCGCTCCCCGTTGTACGCTTTCCATGGCATCGGCCAGGGTTAGCGCCAGATCCGATGCATAGCCGGCACGATTCAGAATGCGGGTAAGCGCACCTGCCGTATCGACATCATCTTCAATGACCAGCACATCGAGTGCCGACGTTGCATTATTGTCGTGATGTTGCATATTGATTGATCCTTCAATATTTGCGTGGAACATTCTAGGCGTTTCTGGTGTTTGCGGTTGTTCCCATTCTCTGGCAAGCAGCATTAGTAGGCATTCATGCGGTTATACAGCGTCTTCAGACTTACTCCTAGCGTCTGAGAAGTACGCTCCTTGTCGCCGTCAAAATGTGCAAGTGTGGCATGCAACAGCTGCCTTTCCATCTCCCAGACACTGGTTCCTACCCACTTCTCGATATCCGACTGAGCCGTGTCTGTGGTTTCGCCGAGCACCGCTGCAGAGAGTTGAATCTCGACCCCCTCAGGAGTTGCCGCGAGTGAGCGCTCTATCGCGCTGTTAAGTTCCCGGATATTCCTGAGCCAGGCGGATTGACGTATCAGCTTCAGGGCGTCCGCGGAGAAAGCCGGTTTGTCAGATCTACCTCGCGCTGCGACCGTCAACAGCTGCTGTGCGATAGGAATAACGTCATCGCCACACTGGCGCAGGTTCGGAACCGGCAACGAAGTTTGCGCCAGGCGGAAAAGGAAATCTGATCGCAAGGCCGAATCGTCGACGTCAGTCGTGCCCGATTCCCGAGCGATGCCAATAAGCGCAACCGTGGCTTCCGCACCCTGCTGCGCACCAACCCGCCTGAAATAGCCAGTATCCAGTAGCGGCAACAGTCGTGATTGCATGTCGGCACTCAACTGCTCCACGTAGTCGAGCACCAGTGTTCCAGCCGCTGCCTGATCGATATAACCCTTGTGCAGAATAGCGCCCGTGTCAGGATTTTGTTGTCCGAACAGCCGGATCATTCCCGTCTCGCCCTGCTCCGCGGAGCAGTCAACGATGACACAACGGCCAGCCCTTCTGCCGCGATGGTGGATGTACCTGGCCACGCCCGGCTTGTCGACCCCCGATTCCCCAGTGATCAGCGCATGCCCACGACTGCGCTCTGCACTGAAGCTGATCGCTGTTCTGAGAGCACTTAGCGCGTGATGTTGCCCGTGCGTAATCCAGCAGTCATGTTCCAGCCCAGCCGTTGCCGCAGCACGGTTTTCAACGGGGTCATCCTGGCGCAGCCTCTCTCTCAGCGTTTCCAGGCTAACCGGCTTCAACAGCAATTCCACCGCCTGATTGCGGATACTCTTGATCGCTGCCCGCTGGGAGGTGTCTCCGCTAATCACGATAAAACGGCCGCGCGTATCGTTGCGAAGTTCATCCATCAGATCCAGACCATTCCCGTCAGGCAGGTCTATGTCAACAAGCATCAGGTCCGGTGCGCGATCCCGTATGACATTGCGAGCATCCACAACCCGATGACACACCTGCACGTCATAACCCAGAGAGGCGAGCACCCGTTTGTACCCGCCAGCCAGTGTCTCGTCGTCTTCAAGCACGAGCGAGAAAGGCTTAACCGAGTCTTTCACCTTGTTGTCTTTCGCTTTCATGGCGCGATTATCTGCGGCGTAATGGGCTCTCAGGCCAAAATGTAATTTTTACACACTTTTCTGATCAGACCGGCTGCCACCTGCAAAAAGATGCCGACGCAGCTAACGTGCTTCACACAACCGGCGGCATCACATCCACCTCACCCACCAGTTTCACGGTAGGGTGTTCCTTGTCCAGCGTGGCCTTGACTTCGGCGGCACGATCCTCTTCAACCGCCGCCACCAACAGGATCTCGCCGCG
>CALLPU010000195.1 GCA_938016235.1 uncultured Granulosicoccus sp.
GAAACCGGCTCGTTTCCACAGTCGGTCGCCTTTGTCTTGTGGGGTAGCGACAACCTGAAGAACGAAGGTGTCCCCATTGCGCAGGTGATGGCCCTGATGGGTGCTCGCCCCCGCTTTGATCCCTATGGCAAGTTGTGCGGCTCAGAACTCATCCCGCTGGAAGAGCTTGGCAGACCCCGGGTGGATGTACTGACCACGTTGTCTGGCGTATTCCGCGATCTGCTGCCCCTGCAGACACGCATGCTGGCAGAGGCAGCACTGATCGCATCCAGTGCGGATGAACCTGTTGAACAGAACTTCGTGCGTAAGCACACGCTGGAGTATCAGGCAAAGAACGATTGTGACTTTGAAACAGCGGCACTGCGGGTTTTCAGTAACGCCGATGGTGCTTATGGTGCCAACGTCAATTTGTTGATCGACAGCGGTGCCTGGGACAGCGAAGATGAACTTGCCGATGTCTATGCCAACCGCAAGTGCTTCGCCTACGGAGTTGATGGCAGTGCCAAACGACAATCCAGGCACCTTGAAACCGCCCTTGGCGATGTTGATGTTGCCTACCAGAATCTGGAGAGTGTGGAGCTTGGGATTACTCAGCTGGACTACTACTTTGACACGCTTGGTGGCGTCAACTCCATGATCAAGAAGTCGCGCGGCGAAGCCATACCCACCTACATCGGCGATCAGACTCGCGGAGAAGGCACCGTTCGAACCTTGCAGGAACAAGTCTCGCTTGAGACGCGCACCCGTATGCTTAATCCCAAATGGTACGAAGGTCAGCTCAAGCACGGTTACGAAGGTGTGAGAGCCATTGAAACTTCCATCACTAACACACTGGGTTGGTCTGCAACCACCGGGCAGGTATCGCCCTGGGTCTACAAGCAGATGGCCAGTACTTTTATTCTTGATAAAGCCATGCGTGATCGCCTGGCAGAACTCAATCCCACTGCGTCAGCTCGCATGGCCAATCGGCTTATCGAAGCAAGCGAACGTAATTACTGGTCTCCAAGTGAAGAAGTATTGCAAGCCCTGCATGACGCAGGAGATGAACTTGAAGATCGCCTTGAAGGCGTAGTAGCCGGAGCAGCAGCATGAATGTACAAGCCGTACCAATGAGTCAGATCAAGCGTAGTAATTCGGTTGGCAAGCATGTTCCTGATGGACAGGGCAGCGTGCAAGTGCACCAGGATGCGTCCATGAAAATTGAGGGTGCCAAGGTATTTGCGGTGTACGGTAAAGGCGGCATCGGCAAAAGCACCACCTCCTCTAATCTATCGGCGGCTTTCTCAAAACTCGGAAAACGCGTCTTGCAGATCGGCTGCGACCCGAAACATGATTCCACATTCACGTTAACCAAGCAGCTGATGCCAACCGTGATTGATGTGCTGGCGGAAGCTGACTTTCACACCGAAGAGCTGTCACCGGAAGACTATGTGTATGAAGGTTATAACGGCGTCATGTGTGTTGAGGCCGGAGGCCCTCCTGCTGGCACTGGCTGCGGCGGTTACGTGGTTGGACAAACTGTCAAACTGTTAAAGGAGCATCACCTGCTTGAAGACACTGATGTCGTTATCTTCGACGTCCTCGGTGATGTTGTCTGCGGTGGTTTCGCAGCCCCTCTGCAACATGCAGAACGTGCTCTGGTGGTTGCTGCCAATGATTTTGATTCCATCTTCGCGATGAATCGTATCGTGCAGGCAATTGGTGCCAAAGCAAAGAACTACGATGTCCGTATTGGCGGCGTCATCTGTAACCGAAGTGCTGGCACAGACCAGATAGACCGGTTCAACGATGTTACTGGCATGGAGACCATTGCGCATTTTCCGGATCTTGACGTGATTCGTCGTAGCCGACTGAAAAAATCCACACTGTTTGAAATGGAACAGTCACCCGAGCTGGATGCTGTAACCAATGAATACATGCGACTGGCAGCGAATCTGTATGCCGGCGTAGATCCTGTGAATGCCGTATCGATGCAGGATCGTGACATTTTTGATCTGCTAGGTTTCGATTGATCGCTTTGCAGTGAGCATGCACACCGACAACGGCCAGAGCAGCAAGGCGGCAATGCGCGCAGCCCGCGCAGCTGAATGGCGTGCCCTGCTGTACAAGGCCATGCCGTTCAGCGACACCGCCAGCAAGGAATTACCGTGGAGCCGGCTTGTTCGCCTCTCGATGTTTCAGGTCTCCTGCGGCATGGCTCTGGTGTTGCTCAACGGCACGTTGAATCGTGTGATGATTGTTGAGCTCAGCGTACCGGCGTGGCTGGTTGCCACGATGGTAGCGTTGCCCATGTTGTTTGCCCCGTTCAGAGCCCTTGTAGGATTCCGCTCGGATCACTACAAGTCCGCCATTGGCTGGCGTCGCGTGCCGTTTATCTGGATGGGAAGCCTGATGCAGTTCGGCGGTCTGGCCATCATGCCATTTGCACTGCTACTGCTATCGGGTGATGGCAACGCACCGATCTGGGTTGCACGAGCAGCAGCTGCTCTGGCGTTTCTGCTGGTTGGGCTCGGGTTGCATACCAGTCAAACGGCAGGCCTGGCACTGGCCACGGATATCGCGCCTGAAAAGAAGCGCCCACAGGTGGTTGCCCTGCTCTACGTGGTTCTCTTGCTGGGCATGCTGTTCAGCGCGTTGCTGTTCGGTGCGCTGTTATCCGACTTCACTCAGATCAAACTGATACAAGTGGTGCAAGGTGCAGCCATCACCACGATGGTGCTCAACTGCATCGCGCTGTGGAAACAGGAATCGCGTCGACCCGATCGTAACCAGACAACCAGACCCCTGTTTCGTGATGCCTGGAACCGATACACCAGAGCAACACAGGGCAAGCGCTTTATCGTGGCTGTCATGCTGGGTACCGCCGGGTTCAGCATGCAGGATATTTTGCTCGAACCCTACGGTGCTGAAATTCTGGGCCTGAGCGTCAGCGCTACCACCCTGTTAACGGCCATCCTCGCTGGCGGTAGCCTGGCGGCTTTCATGGTCGCTGCCTGGCGTCTGCAGAGAGGCGCACACCCTACCCGCGTGGCGGCCAGCGGTGTCTTGATCGGCATCATCGCATTTTCCATGGTTATCTTTGCTGAACCCATGGGCTCTGCGGCTTTGTTCCGCGCTGGCACACTGCTGATTGGCTTTGGTGCCGGATTGTTCGGCGTCAGTACGCTGATCATGGCAATGACCATGGTAGGCGAAGAACATACCGGCCTGTCACTGGGTGCCTGGGGCGCTGCTCAAGCCACTGCCGCCGGTGTTGGCATTGCGCTAGGGGGACTGGTACGTGACTCCGTCACCGAATTAGCCAGCCACGGTGTTCTGGGTGAGGCTTTGAGCGGTGCGGCCACCGGTTACAGCGTGGTTTATCACCTCGAAATAGCATTTCTTTTTGTAGCACTCGCAGCCATGGGCCGACTGACATCGGTCAAGGCTGTCAATCAATCTCAACCTCGGCAATTTGGTCTTGCCGAATTTCCCAACTGATCAGGAGACGGGACAATGGAAGTAGGTGCAATCACGCAGTACATTGATGTGGCGCAACTCGCGCTCTATGTGTTCTGGTTATTCTTTGTGCTGCTGGTGCTGTATCTGAACAAGGAAAGCCGACGTGAAGGTTTTCCCCTGCGTTTCCACGAGAACGATCGAGGCGCTCCGAGTACCGAGCATAAAGTGCCCAGCCCCAAAACCTATGAACTGCTACACGGAGAAACCGTGCAGCTTCCCAGTGGCAAGAATGATGATCACCGGGAACTGAATGCAACTCCACTGGGGCCCTGGCCCGGAGCGCCGCTGGTGCCAAACGGCAACGCCATGATTGATGGCCTGGGTGCTGCAGCCTGGGCAGAACGTGCCGACTCTCCCGATCTGACCACTGAGGGTGATCCTCGCCTCGTACCCCTGTCGCAATTGCCAGAGCACGAGTTCTACATACCGGCAAAATCTCCGGATCCGAGAGGTATGGATGTGCGCGCCTGTGACGATCAGGTGGTGGGAACCATCGCCGACATCATCGTTGATCGCATGGAATTTCTGCCACGCTACTACCAGGTTGCACTTGAGTCTGGCAAAACCGTACTGCTGCCAATGATGTACGTGACCCTGAAGCGCAAGACCCACGCCCCGACAGAAGGTACGCTGGCGGAGCGCTTGATTGACGGACGTCGCAAGGAAATACGCGTTGCCTCCCTGAACGCTGCGCAGTTTGAAGATGTTCCCTTGACCGCCAGCAGCTCGGTGGTCACTTTGCTCGAGGAAGACAAGATACAAGCGTATTACGGCGGCGCGCATGTCTACGGTTCTCCGCAAAGAACCGAATCACTGATTTGACGCCACGCGTCTGGAGCGGCTCGTCTGTTACGCAGTCGCTCCATCAGTTTTACAAAGAACAATAACCAACCCGGCCTGTGCCGGACCAGGCGCACACTGTTTCAGGAGGTTCGAAGTGCAGGATCACGACGATTTCGATTTTGAAGATCAACCCGGCATTCCCGCGCCACTACCCCCTGGCGAACATGTCGTCTGGCAAGGCAGCCCTGATAAATGG
Source organism: uncultured Granulosicoccus sp. (assembly GCA_938016235.1). Classification (GTDB taxonomy): domain Bacteria; phylum Pseudomonadota; class Gammaproteobacteria; order Granulosicoccales; family Granulosicoccaceae; genus Granulosicoccus. Next base: position 4,541 of record CALLPU010000195.1, read on the forward strand.
GAAATGGCCAAGAATGCATTCCACATACGCAAGATCATGCTGTACTTCGCCGTGATTCTGGCCGTGCAGATCCTGTCCGGGTTGACCATCAGTGGAGGCTCAACAACCGGAGTCAGCTTGCCGATGACCGTGGCGCTATCGTTCGCCGGCATTGCCATCCTGGGCGTGCTGGCCTGGGCTACCGCTCATGTCACCATCTATACCGTCACCAACCGACGCATACTGATCCGCTTCGGTGTGGCACTGCAAATGACCATCAACCTGCCGTTTACTCAGATCAAGGCAGCCGACATGCGTGTCGACAACAATGGTTTTGGCGACATACCATTAACCTTGAAAGACGCCAAGCGAGTGAACTACTTCGTACTGTGGCCTCATGTCAGGCCCTGGTGCTTTTCAACACCTCAACCCATGCTGCGTAGCATTCCCAACGTGGAAAGGGTGGCTCGCATCGTTGGCGATATGGCAGCAGAAGCCCCTGACTCACACACCACACGAAAGCGGGCGGGTGCCAATCAAGCGTTAAATGATGCTGAAGCCGGCCTCATGCAGTCGGAGGCACTGTGAAACTCAGGCCTGGCGAAAAGGCCATTCTGCCAACCTGGTTCAAGGCAGGGATTGTATTTGCCCTGCTAACCACCTTGTATGTCAGCTGGGCGCATCGGCTAGACAATCGTGAGGCGGTAACGCAGACGCAAGCCAGTCATCATGGCGCCATCGTCAGGCAGACTGAACTGCGCTTCATCGATGTCGCTGAAGGCACCGTCAGTATTGTCAACGCAGCCACTGACCAGGAAATCATGCGGCTACATACTGGCGAGGATGGATTCATGCGTAGCGTGATGCGCGGCATGGCAAGAGAGCGCAAGGCGCGTGGCCTCGGTCCTGAAGTACCGTTTCAGCTGACGCTCTGGGAAGACGGGCTGGTGTCCCTGATCGACCCCGCAACATCACGACGAGTAGAGTTGTCGGCTTTTGGCGTGGACAATGTTGCAGCCTTTACGCGGTTACTTCCTGCGGACGGCGTAGCCTCTGCCCCCGCTTCCTGATTGACGGCCATTGACATGTCGCTACTTGTGCCACTTATTAGTGTCATCGCTATCTGGTGGATAGGTACTGGCGTTGTCCTGTACATACAACAGCGATTGAGCAGTACGCGTCTGGCGTTAGGTATCGCATTGCTCGCCGTATCCGTGGTGTCGCTGGGCATTCTCATGTCCGTATCCTTGGAGATCAGTTCCTGGAACGCCTACGCAGGCTTCATGGCCGCTGTCGTGCTATGGGGATGCATTGAGTTGAGTTACTACAGCGGCCTGGTCGCCGGCATACACCAGCAAACCTGCCCGCTGCACTGCAGCACCTGGCGTCGTTTCCAGTTAGCGCTCGGAGCCAGCTTATGGCATGAAATCAGCGTTTTGTTTATCGGTACGCTGGTGATCGCACTGCATTGGGACGCCCCCAATACTGCCGGCTTGTACACGTTCCTTGTGTTGTGGACCATGCGCTGGAGCGCTAAGCTGAACCTGTTCTTCGGTGTACCTAATTTCAATACAGACTGGTTCCCTGCTCGCCTCGCCTATGCGCACAGCTATATCAGACGCGCACCGGTTTCTGTGTTCTATATCGTATCGGTCAGTATCGCCTGCGTTGTCGCCTGGCGGCTACTGTCAACGTCTATCCAACAACCTGCACCTCATTCGTTGATCACTGGTTTACCGGGTGTATTGTTGATGCTCGCCATACTCG
>CALLPU010000196.1 GCA_938016235.1 uncultured Granulosicoccus sp.
AGTATCGGTCAGCGACTTGTCCGCGCCCGGTCTGGATGTCAATAGCGATACCGACGCTCCCACTGTATTTCAAGTGGATGCCAGTGCCACGCTGTCAGGCTTTGTGTTTCTTGATACCTCTTCCAATTCAGCAAGTTCGCACGATGGCGTTAAAGATGCGGCTGAGTTGGGTGTCAGCAGTCGACTTGTTCAGGTGCTTGACGGTAGCAATACACTTCTGGCCAGTGTGAGTACAGATGCATCTGGCTTCTGGCAGTTAATGCTTCCTGCCAATGAGCTGAACCAGCCATTGCAAGTTGTGGTGCAGGATACTACAAGTACCACGTTTGTTAGTGAAGCTCAGCCTTACTCCGTGGGCTCCGTTACTGATGGAATTGTACAGGTAAGCGCCACCTACGCTCAGGAGCTTACCGACATCAACGTGGGTGTCATAGAGCCTCCGCTGCTGGTCAATGACAGGAGCAGCAGTGTCAATCCTGCTACGACAGTGGTGTATGCACATGCACTGACAGTCCGCACGCACGGCGTTGTTTCATTTTCGATGGCGCAAACGACGACTCCGGTGGATAACAGCTGGGTTGTGAGCCTGTGGCAGGACAGCAACTGCGATGAGCTGCTGGATTCAGGTGATAGCGAAATTTTCTCCCCGATCAGTATGGTGAAGGATGAAACCCAGTGTTTGCTCACGGTGCAAACGGTGCCGTCGACTGCTGTCAACGGTGCTGTCGCGCAGTCTTCACTCACGGCGCAGTTCGATGTGGCTGACGGTGCAGGTACGGGCCATGCCGTGCAGTTCTCTCTGAACAACCTGGATGTGACCACCGTGGTACGTTCCGGTACCGGACGTCTTGAACTGGAAAAAACCGTTCGAAACGTGACTACGAATGGTGCGGATGTGACCAGCAATGCCGCAACACCAGGGCAGACGTTGGAGTACAGCATTCTGTACCGCAATGCAGGTAATGGCCCGCTCACCGAGCTGTCGGTGCAAGACTCGGCACCACCGTTCACCACTCTACAGCCGGGGAGCCTGTTGTGCACAGCCACACCTGCCTCTTTAACCTGCACGCCAGGTGCTGCCGGGGACTCCGTGAGCTGGGATTTTGTAGGAACACTGGCCGCTGGAGATGGTGGTCAAGTCAGCTACCAGGTTATCGTGGACTGAGTATGTTTGGTCGCTGGATGAGTGTATCCAGCTAACAGTTAACTACTGATCTGATTTGTTAACTGGTGCTCGTTTGCCATAATAAACAAGGCTTTAACAGGCTCGCTCTCTGCTAAGTAACGGTTACCCGATGTTTCGGTTTAACCCCCCCAAAGGCAGGAGAGTTTGATGAGTTATTCCCGTTTTCTAGTATTTCTACTGGTCGTTTTCTCACTGACAGGTCTGGCATTCGCCAAAGGCCCAGTGACTGGCGAGATCCAGGCTTTCATCGTGTCCGTGACAGAGGATGGCGAAGAAGTCGTTACTGAAGCCCGTGAGGCTGAGCCTGGGCATGTCATGGAGTTTCGAATTGTCTTTACCAACAGTGGTGAAGAAGATGTCCGTGGTATCCAGGTCGTTGATCCGATACCAAACAACACCCGCTTTATTCCCGATTCGCATCAATCCGATGTGCCGGCCGCTTTTGAAGTCAGCATCGATGGTGGCGAGTCGTTTGAGGTTGAGCCGGTTGTGCGAATAGAAACCCAATCAGATGGCAGCCAGAAGGAAGTCGTTGTCCCCCCAGAGCAATACACACACATTCGCTGGCTGGCCGAAGAGGAGCTTGAGTCCAATGGCGGGAAGCATGAATACACGTATCGAGTAACCGTAGACTAACTGGATAAAAAAGGATGAAAAACACTATATATAAGGGCTTTGCGGTTAATCCGCTAGCACGAGCATGTGCGTTGGCACTGCTTGGTGGGACGATGGCGTTGTCCGCAACGGCATTGCATGCGGCGACGTCCGCAGGCACACAAATCAAGAACCTTGCAACCGTCACCTATCAGGATTCCGCCGGTAACGTTTACTCGGCTCAATCGAACGAAGCCATCATAACGGTTGCTCAGGTTTACTCGGCAACAGTCGGTGTTGATGTTGATGCTACTGCTGCTGCGGGGCAGACGGTTTATCTACCCTATGTGCTAACTAATACCGGTAACGGTACAGACGTATTTGATGTCTCAGCGGTTGACAATATATCCATTGCTGATTCGATAGATGCCGGCAGCATTCAGGTGTTTCAGGATACCAACGGTAGTGGTGAACCTGACGCCGGTGAGCCGACCGTGTCTTCGCTGACTTTGCTGGCAGGTGAGAGTGTTGATCTGGTTGTTGCTGTAACAGTACCGGCGACAGCTATCGGTGGAGAGACTCTGGGTGTTACGTTGATTGCCACTGCGCAAAACGGCACCGGTTCCGCGGTTGCTGGCAGCGTCACTGACGTAACCGCAGGTGCGGGCCGCGATGGATTGAATGGAACCAATGAATCACTGATCACAGTAACCAGCGATGCGGTTCTGGTCACGACCAAGACAGCAGTGCCTGATTTTGCGAATAATCGTGTTGCCTATACGTTGACTGTACGCAACAACGGTAGCATCGCAGCGAAAGATGTTGTGATTTATGATGGTCTTCCAGCCAATACGACACTCTTTACGTCAGGTGTCTCTGGTTTGCTGGGTACCAATGGCGATACCATTGATACTGCAGCTGTCCTGTCAGAAGTGGGGCTTGGACTTGATCTGAATGCGGATGGTCTGGCAGATGACGCCGATGAATTGTCATTGGGAATCGATCTTAACAACGATGGTGATACCGGAGACTCCGGTGTTCAGGGTGTCTATGCCATAGATTCAGAATTACCCGCTGGCGCCAGTGTATCCTTGACGTTTACCGTTCAATACGATCCAGGTGTGCTCGGTGGTGGATACATCATCCGAAACCAGGGTCATGCTGCTGGTGATACAGATTCCACTCCAGGTATTGATTCGCTTGTGTCGTCTAACGTGGTGCAGACCACGATTGCGGCAGACTTCGACGTCGATATCATCGATACCGGTATCAATGGTCAGGCTGGCGTGAACGACGGTGGCGACGACGATTCCGTGCAGAATGATGATCAGCTCGTCGACACGATTGCAGCGGGTGGCACGGTTGTGTTTAACAGCGTGGTGACCAACAATGGCAACGCCACAGACATCTTCGAGATGACGGTAAATCCAGGGTCGTTTCCGGCTGGAACCGTGTTTACGTTCTATGATGATTCCGGTGTTGTACAGCTGACTGATTCAAACGGTTCAGGTGTAGACACGGGGCCACTGGCAAGTGGCGCTGTCAAGAATATCGTTGTCAAGGCCACATTGCCTTCTACGGCATCTGGCACAGGTCCTTATCAGGCAACGGTAACCGCTACCTCGGCCAACGATCCTGCCGCATCGCCTGTGTTCGATACAACCACTATCACGTTGAATGAAATCGTGGTGGCTACTGTGGATTTACACAATTCAGCCAATGGTGCGCTCGGTAGTAACGAAGATGAACTCACAGTGCCTTACGCACCAGTGACCACCTTTGACGGTAACACCGGTACAACGGTAGAGATTCCGTTGTTCATCGATAACGAGAGTGGTGGTAGTGACTCCTATGCTCTTAGTGCAGGAACGGCTTTTGATGGCACTGTACTTAGCGCGCTGTTACCTGGTTGGTCAGTAGAATTTTACGATACTGATGCTGCGGGTAATGCCACAGGCCCTGCGGTGTCGAACTCGCCTGTGATTCCGGGTGGAACGGTTGATTACAAGATGATCGCAGTGGTATCCGTTCCTGCCGATGCGACCCAGGCGATTGATGATCTGGTCTTTGACAACAACGGTGATGGCACCGCTACACGCCTGCTAGGCAATGCAGACGCTGATGGTGATTACCCGATATTCTTTCAGATTACCTCATTGAACACAGGGGCTACAGATATCAAGCTGGATGCTGTTGATGTGGCTGCAGACAGGCAACTGTCTCTGGTGACGCCGGGTAGTAATCAGGTTG
>CALLPU010000197.1 GCA_938016235.1 uncultured Granulosicoccus sp.
CTGGTGCTGCCGCTGACGGTACCCGTGCTGATTTTCGGTAGCGGTGCAGTCAGTGCCGCTGCGTCGGGTCTACCGGCAGCTGCGCACGTCTCGTTACTGGCAGCAATTGTGGCATTGTCTGTGTCGGCATCTCCTCTGGCGATTGCGGGGGCTCTCCGGGTAGGCGTTGCCGCTTCTCGGTGATCACGTAACGGTGCGGCTCGGATAGTCCATCAGCGGTCTGAATGCGTAAATGCGGCTAAACTAGGCAGTAAGGACAACAATGGCCGTGCGCAGTCGATTTTTCCGCTGCCAGGGCTCCTTCGGCGGATAACACAAGGTACCAGCGCATTGTTTCAGTGGTTTCACCGTTTTGGTTCAGCACCTTACCTGTATCGTCTGGCCGGGCGCCTTGCACCATGGCTTGGTGGTCTGTGTCTGCTTAGCCTGGTCGCCGGTCTTTACCTCGGGCTGGTGGTGGCACCGGCTGATTACGAGCAGGGCGATAGCTACCGTATTATCTACATCCACGTACCGGCGGCGTGGATGTCCATGTTCGTTTACGTTGTCATGGCAACCTCCAGCGCGGTGTTTCTCATCTGGCGCCTCAAGATGGCCGATGTCGTCGCACTGGCATCGGCTCCGATCGGGGCAGCGTTCACAGCAGTAGCCTTGATTACCGGTTCTTTCTGGGGGAAACCCATGTGGGGTACCTGGTGGATATGGGATGCCAGACTCACGTCTGAGCTTCTGCTACTGTTTCTGTATCTGGGTTATCTTGCCCTGCGCGGAGCGCTGGAAACGCCTCAAAGCGCTGCACGAGCGGCCGCTATCCTCGCGGTGGTGGGTGTCGTGAATATCCCGATCATCCACTACTCTGTGGAGTGGTGGAACACGCTACATCAGCCAGCCACGATCACGAAACTGGACAAGCCATCCATGCATATCAGCATGCTACGACCGCTGTTATTGATGGTTCTGGCATTTCAGCTGCTCTATTTTTATAACCTGATGATCCGAACCCGGACATTGATTCTAGAAAAGGAGGGGCGTGCCAGGTGGGTGGCCGAACTTGCCGGAGGGGAGCGTGACTAGTTTGCTGGAATTCTTTGCCATGGGTGGCTATGCCTTTTATGTCTGGACATCCTATGCCCTGACGGCTGTGCTGCTGGTGGGAATTGTTGGCTGGTCTGCACGACAGTTGAAGAGTACTCAACAACGAACGTTTCGCCGCGCAAGGCAACCCCGAGGAAAATCATGACGCCTAAACGACGCCAACGATTGTTGCTGGTCGGGTTGATGCTTGGCGGTGTGTCTGTTGCGGTCGCATTAGGCGTTAACGCGTTTCGCCAGAACATCATGCTTTTCCATTCACCGACGGATGTCGTGGCAGGAGCGGTGCAACCGGGCCAACCGTTCAGGGTGGGCGGCATGGTAGTTGAGGGGAGCGTGTCGCGCAGTAATGAAGATCTGGCCGTCAAATTCGAATTGACTGATCACGGTGAGACCATTCCCGTAAGCTTCGTTGGTATCCTGCCAGATCTTTTTCGCGAGGGGCAGGGTATCGTTGCCATGGGGGCGCTGAACGACAGTGGCACCTTCAGCGCTACTGAGGTGCTGGCCAAACACGATGAAAACTATATGCCTCCTGAAGTTGCAGAAGCCCTGGAAAAAGCTGGCAAGATGCCGGGCACGGCCGCAACATTCGGCAGCAAAACGGTGATGCAACCATGATTCCCGAGCTTGGACAATTTGCCCTCATTCTGGCGTTGTGTACGGCTGTTGTGCTTGCTGTTGTGCCGATGGCTGGCAGTATCACCGGTCACTCAGGCTGGATGGCGATGGCCAAACCTGCTGCCGGCGCGCAGGCCTTCTTTGTGTCACTGGCCTATGCTTGCCTGACCTGGTCCTTCATTTCCCACGACTTCAGCGTGCTTTACGTGGCGAATACCAGCAACACGACACTCCCGCTGGTGTATCGCATCTCCGGTGTGTGGGGTGGGCACGAGGGCTCCATACTTTTCTGGTGCTTCATTTCCGCACTCTGGACGGTTGCCGTAGCCGTGTTCAGCCGATCACTGCCGCAAGTGTTGCTGGCTAGAGTCTTGTCGGTTTTAGGGTTTGTCAGTATCGGTTTCCTCCTGTTCGTCTTGTGGACCTCCAATCCGTTCGAGCGGTTGTTTCCGGTGCCGGTCGATGGCGCATCCCTGAACCCGTTGCTGCAGGATCCGGGAATGGCGATTCATCCACCCATGCTCTATCTGGGGTATGTGGGTTTCTCAGTGGCCTTCGCGTTTGCAGTGGCCGCATTGATCGGTGGTCAGCTCGATTCGGCAACCTTGCGCTGGATGCGGCCGTGGACCAACGTTGCGTGGATGTTCCTGACGATCGGTATCTCACTGGGTAGCTGGTGGGCCTACTACGAACTGGGTTGGGGCGGATGGTGGTTCTGGGATCCTGTTGAAAACGCCTCGTTCATGCCATGGCTTGTGGGTACGGCTTTGATTCATTCACTTGCAGCCTCCGAGAAGCGTGGGGTCTTCAAGGCCTGGACTGTGCTGCTCGCTGTGATGGCGTTTTCCCTGAGCCTGTTAGGCACGTTTCTGGTGCGTTCTGGTGTGCTCACGTCGGTCCATTCTTTCGCGGCCGATCCAACCAGGGGCCTGTACATATTGCTGTTTCTTGGTGTGGTTATCGGAGGGTCACTTTTGCTCTATGCGGTGCGGGCTCACAAGCTCACATCAACCGCCACGTACGAACTGATCTCGCGCGAGTCTGCCCTGCTGCTCAACAACATTCTGCTGGTGGTCGCCACAGCCGCGGTGCTGCTCGGCACGCTGTATCCACTGTTTGTTGACGCGCTGGGTTACGGCAAGATGTCGGTAGGCGAGCAATACTTCAATGCCGTGTTCGTGCCGCTGATGCTGCCTATACTGCTGATCGTGGGGTTGGGGGCGCTGTTGAACTGGAAGCGCGACAAGCTGCATGGCAGGGCCGTGCCGTTAGCCATACTGGGTGTCGCCAGCATCGTGCTGGGCGCACTGCTGGCAACCCAGCTGCTCAGCTACCGGCTGAGTGCCGTAGCCTGTCTGGCGCTGGCAATCTGGGTCACCGCATCTACTGTGTACGGTATCGTTCACCGGCTGCGTAACAAGCGCAAACGCTTGTCTGCAGTACTGCACACACCAGCCGCTTTCTGGGGGATGAGCATCGCCCATGTGGGTATTGCCGTATTTACGGTGGGAGTGGCATTGACATCCATCTACACAGAAGAACAAACCGTGAGGATGGAGCTCGGGGACACTCATAACGTGGGTGGATAC
>CALLPU010000198.1 GCA_938016235.1 uncultured Granulosicoccus sp.
AGCTGGAAGTGACAGAAAGTGTGTTCATGAATGACTTGACGACGGTGCTCGATAACCTCAAGGGGCTTCGCAGATCTGGCGTGCGCATTGCCATTGACGACTTTGGCACAGGCTACTCGTCACTGAAGTACCTGCAAGAACTCCCTCTGGATGTTCTGAAGATTGATCGTGCGTTCATCAGTAAGTTAGACAATGAAAACATGCTGGACTCGTTAGCCAGTACCATCGTGTTGCTGGCTAACCGCTTTGGGTTGGAGACGGTGGCGGAAGGCGTGGAAACGCAGGAGCAGCTTGATCTGGTTCGGCAGTTGGATTGTGATCTGGTGCAGGGCTATTTCTTTTCAAAGCCGGTGATAGCCACGGAATTGCCGGAGGTTATCGCCAACATCAACGAAGCGGCGTATTGTCAACGTAAATGCGCGTGAAGATGCACAACCTGGCCGCCCTGTGACTGACTAGCGACAGGCTTGTCTCTGTGCGTCCAGATGCCGGTTTTTTTTCAGCCAGTCATAATTCAATGCATTGACAGACTCGCAGAACTCGACTGGCTCATGGTGATACTCCACACCAAACACCGCTTTGCCTGACTCTATAAATGGCTGCAATGCCTCGCACTCATTGTATTGGAAGCACTGTTCGTTCAGTGCCCAGTCGAAGTACGGTTCCAATAACTCGATTTGCTCCAGGTTGTTCTTCAGGCCGATTGACAGACCGCGTTCATGAGCTTCGGTAGCCAGCCAGATATTGAATGCCAGCTGATGTTGTGCGGTGATTGGAAATCCGGATGAGTTGGTGAAGGCGTCCACGTTGTCGGGTTCCACGCCATCACACCCTTTGCGCACGGCAAGATCGAGGCGAGCTTCCAGAACGGGGGCAAGTTGCTCTATTTGCCGTATATCGAGCCAGCGCTCGCCTTCCCAGCCGTTACTCAGACCTTGTGCTGCCTCTGGGATTCTGTCGGCATCAGGCCGCCAGTCCTCACTACTTCCCGCGCTGAAATAACAGATCACCACAATGCCACGAGCTTTCAGATGGCTGATTACCGAGACAGGAACATCAAACAGATCGATGTCATACATGTCCACGTCAAGCGATGTGTCTACCGGCCCAACGAGTTGCCACTGCCAGCTGGTCCCCGGTGTTGGTGACCAGACAGCAGGTGATGAGGGGGCGGCCTGAGCTACCGATACAGGCAATGCCAGCAAGCATGCGCTGAGGAATCTCATGGTTGTCGCCAATGTGAAACACCGCGTGTTGCATCCGCGCAAGGTGATCACTCTGGAATCGACGTTACGGTTTCCATATGCTGGCTTGTCAGTCGGGGCGATATGCATGTTAAGCAAGGGTTGAGGTAGGATTGCACACTCCTGCAAACACCTTACCGAAATCTATCCAATGATCCAGTTTTACTACGGTACAGCGCCTAATCCCATGAAAGTGGCTCTGATGCTGGCAGAAACCGCGTTGGAGTATGAGGCTATTCCTGTTGATACCCGCAAAGGCGAACAATTCGACGAGAGCTTTCTGCGCATAAACCCCAATGGGAAAGTGCCCGCGCTGGTCGATGGCGACGCTGTGGTATTCGACAGTAATGCCATCCTGCTGTACCTGGGGGATAAGACAGGTCAGTTTGTGCCGCCTGTCGAACGTTCCGTTGATCGAGCCAGTTTGCTGTCCTGGCTCATGTTCATCGCCAGTGGCATTGGGCCATTTTCCGGCCAGTCTGTCCATTTCAGGCATATTGCACCCGAACCAAAAGACTATGCCCTGAACCGGTTTGATTTCGAGGCGCATCGTCACTGGACGGTGGCTGAGAATCATCTGGCATCACACCGATATTTCCTGGGAGAAAACTACAGCATCGCGGATATGGCTCTGTGGGGCTGGGCACGCATGCTTCCATTTGTACTCGGATCCGAAAATCCCTGGAATGAATACCCGAATATCAAACGGTGCCTGGACGAAATCAACGCCCGCCCGGCGGCTGAAAAAGTGGAAAATCTACGTACCGCGCATACGTTTAAAAGTGAAATGGACGACGAGGCGAAGCGGCATATGTTCCCTCAAAATGAAAGACTGAAGGTCACACAGTCGTAGGCCATGCAAAATGAAAGACTGAACGTCCCATAGTCGTAAGTCATGTGTCCGTTCAGACAGACTCAGCCTGTCTCTGACAGGTAATAAATTTGTGAATTGGCGCACGCTGTGTGTCGTAGCCGACATCACCGACAGAGATGTGATTCAATTGCACGGCGTGATAAGCGGTTTAACGGGATAATTGATATGGACAACGGCGCATTGGTTTTCATCATTTGTTTTGAGGCGATTGTCATTGTATGGCTGGCCAGCAAGCTCAAGCACTATCAGAAATTTGAGCATTTGCTTGCGGCGTCGAATCAGGGCAAGCCCGCAGAGACGCCTGCCCCTTCACCAGTGGCTGCCGCAAGCGCTGCAAGCTCGGCAACGGCAGACCGCACTGGCGCGGGCAATGATGAACAGGATGACGAGCTACTGGACATGCCCGGTGTGGAGCCAGAAGTTAACATCGAGGAAGCCAAACGCGTTCAGTTGGTTATGGCACGGTGTCGATACGCAGAATTCTATCTGGAGCAGTTGGATGACGACTACGAGCGTGGTCAATTCCGGCATATTGTCGAGAGCTGCAAGAAGACAGCAAGAGGTATTGGAGATTCATTCTTCAAGTCCAGCGCATTGCACCCCATCATCCTGCTGCTCGACCGGGCAGGCTGGGAGGAATCTCGAGACGCACTGATGTCGGAGGTTGAGGATGACATCGTGCGTCAGCGTATCAGTGCCGAGCTTGAGGAGCAGGACGCCTGATACTCGTCAAAGTGGCGACTAAGCACTTCAAGCCAGCAGCCTGGTTTGTCGAATGTCCCTCAGCCTTCGGTTAGTGCTCCCTGACGATCTTGTTGTAGTCCAACTCATTTTCCGGCGGTGAGGCTTCTATCCGCATGATGTCGTGATGCCGTGTAAACAGGATGTAGGCAATACAGCTGATGTAGATCCCCACAACAATCGCACCGATCCACTGTATCTGTAACCACTGGCTCTTGAAGAGTATGGTCAGTGTGAACAGTACGGCGACATTGCCGAGGATATACGGCAGCTTTCCAAAGCGATCGGTAGTGATTGACAAGTTGTCTGAGTACAGCCTGATCAAGCTGTCCAGGGAGTTCACGACAAAGGTAATTCCGACGACGACCATGGCGATGTTCAGCAGGCCCTGGGTGCTTACGTCGTTCGCATGATAGAAATACAGCACTGAAAACCAGATTGCGAGCGGTATGGAAGGAATGATCAACAGTGCCAGCAGAAGGTGCTGTGTTTTAAGGCCGCCAACAAATCGGGAAGTGAATTGCCCGATCATGATGGACCATGCAAACCACCAGAACAGGTAAAACTCGTGATACGCGTTGATGGGTATGACAAATTCGTGAAGGTTGGAGAAATAACCGCCTATCAGACCGAGATTGCTTGCCATGTCATCGAATCCGATACCCGCGTACAGCCACATACCGCCAATTAACGTCAGAAACAGGCAGGTCGAACCAACACTGAGTATCTTGACGAACCGGATGTCGGTGCTGGAGTAGGCGGCTGCTAGAATGACGCAAAATACAATAACGTAAAACGTTGCCACGACACTCTCACCATCACCGATTTCAGGGATGTAGCCTGGTAAGTAGATAAGAAACAGGCTTGCAGTAAAGGCGCAAGTGCCTACGATGACAATGTTGTTCAGTAACTTGACGAAGGGTATTTCAAAAAACTTCACACGGGGCT
>CALLPU010000199.1 GCA_938016235.1 uncultured Granulosicoccus sp.
CCTTGCTGGCCTTGCTGGCCTTGCTGGCCTTGCTGGCCTTGCTGGCCTTGCTGGCCTTGCTGGCCTTGCTGGCCTTGCTGGCCTTGCTGGCCTTGCTGGCCTTGCTGGCCTTGCTGTCCTTGCTGTCCTCCACTCAACTGATCGCGTAATTGCTGCAATTGATCCAATGCATCAGCAACCTGCAAGTCATCCCAATCCTGAGTCTGCAACGATTCATCCGACGCTGACTCCCGGGCTTCGCTCAGACGATCACGCCATTCACGCAAGGCGTTGGTAACCAGACTCTCTCCCGGCAGCGCTGTTGCAATCGAGCCATTGCTGATCGCATCCCCGGCAATACCCAGCATCTCGGCAGCCCGACTTTCATCCAGGCGTTCCAAAGCCTGTTCCAACGCTTGTCCGGTTGTGGGCGCCTGTTCTCCGAAACGCTGTTCCAGGTTGGACACATCATTTCTTGAGGATTCAAGCGTTCGTTGCAGATCACGTTTTCGCCCCGCCAGAGAATCCATTTGTTCTCGCGTAAGACCCGGCGAAAACACGCCATTGTCGCGAGATCGAATAGCCCGTTCTACAGCTGAACGTAATTGCTCTTCAACGTCTCTTTGTTCATCCAGTAACTGTTCTGCAGTGGCAAGAGCCTCCTCGATACCGTTCTGCAACTCTGCTGACCTCGCATTCCCCAACCCACTCAAGGCCTCTTGCAGGGCATCGCTGGCATCTTGCGCAGCGTTCTCGGCCAGCTCAGTTTGCTCATTACTCGACGATGGGGTCTGCCCATCTTCACTATCATCCGTACCCGGCTCCTCTGACGATGCCTGTTCGGTGCCAGCACTTTCACTATCCGCCGCGTCGGTTGTATCGCTTGCCTGCTGAGAGCTGTTGTCTCCAGCTGAGTCCAGTGCATCACGCGCGCGCTGCAGTTGCTCAGACAATTGCTCAGCCGCCTGCGATAGCGCCTCGGCTTCTGCGCCTTCCGCATTGGCCGCGTCACGCTGCAACTCCTCCAGATCTCTTTGCAGCTGTTCCAGTTCGCGGCTTAACTGCTGCTGTTGCCACTGCTCCTCACGTGTTAACTGCTCACGCTCTCGTTCGGCTTCCGCCAACGCCTGTTGGCGACGCGCCAGCTCAGCCAGCTGATCAAAGATGTCATCAAGCTCTTCCCCACCAGCGTTATTGCCACCACGATCGGGTTGCTCGTACTGATTGCGCTCAAGATCCATCTCCAACTCAAACATTTCAGCCATGTCTTGCCCGGCCTGCTGACCACCGCCGCCTTGCCCTTGTTGTTGAGTCATTCGAATATCAGCGAACAAAGCTTCTGCGCGCTGCAATAACTGCAAGGCTTTCTGCTGAGGCTGTATGGCCTCACTGAACTCCAGTGCTTCCAGCGCGGTTGCAGAGGGTTCCATCTGCGCAGCCGCTTCACGCAGGTAATCCACAAACTGACGAATCTCCTCGCCTTGTTGTACCAGCTCTCGCGCCTCTGAACGATCCGCCAGCGTCCTGGCCTGCTCTGCCAACGTTACTTGTAATTCTGACAACAGGCGGGCGTTGTCTTCCTGCCCGGCGGTATCACCACCAGCTGCATCGCTGGCTCGCTGCAGATTCCACGTTGCCAGCAGAATCTCTTTCTGGCGCCTTGAAATCTCGCTGCCTTCATTGGCAGCGCCGCCGCCTCCGCCGCCGCCCGCAGCGCCTTGCCCTTCTGAAAATCGGCGCTCGAACGGCCGAACATCCACCAGTAGCATGTCTGTTTCAGTCACGCTATCGTGATCACGTACACGCACGTAGTAACTGATCAGATCACCCGGTTGCATGGCCACGCCCACGTCAGGCGCTATTTGGGCAGCGCTGTCTTCCGGATTCTCACCGCTGGGCAAAGCACCGTTGTCGCTGCCCATGGATTCCAGATAGAACACATGCTCGGCAAGATCATCAACCGGAAGCATCACCGACTGCCACTCACCGGCATTCACGGAGTACAACAGCTCAATTGATTCCACGGAAAAATCGTCTTTGGCCTCAACGCCAATGGCAACCTCTTCTACAGGTGACGCTGTTACGTCTCTACCCGGATAGATAAATTTCACTTCGGGCGCTTCATCACCGCGAACAATAACTGCATGTTCAGCGCTGATAGGCACTTCACGATCCATCATTCTGTCAAGCAATTGATACTGTGTATCGTTCGCAATCACGAACGACGCCTGATAGCGAGCACTCTGCTCGTCTGCCTCTGCATCCAGCAGGGTCAGGCCGACCAGCTGATCCCCCAGTCGCAGAACGCCGTCCTGTAACGGGCGGTCCAGCGTAAACGTCAGCTCCACGCGGGTATTTTTTACACCACTGATATCACCCACATCCACAATACTTGCCGGTTCGCGACGAGTCCACTCCGGGAACTGCGCAAACAAATCGATTTGCTCAAGCCTCGCAGGCTGAACCACCGATACAGAGAACGATTCGCTCTGCGTATAAGCGGCACTGACGTAGTACGTCAAAGGCTCAGTTACCCGGAACAAGGTAAACCGGAACAACGAATCCGGTGAGCGGCTGATCACTGTCGATTGCCACTCTTCCTTGCCGTCCGTGCGAGCGAACAGCGTGACGTCGTCACGCTCGAATCCACCCAGCGCAATTTCAAGCGGCAGGTCTTCGCCGGCGAGCAGTTCAATGGAGCCTGGGGTAACGGCAATGGAGCGAGGCTCAACCAGTGAATCGTCTTGCCAGCCCCACCAGACATGCAGGGCTGCGTTTTGCCAGGTGTTGGGCGCCAGCTGGGAAAAACTGAACAAAGCACCCAAGACCAGAGTTATCAGCAGCACAGGCCACACCAGAGCCGCGGTGGGAACAATCCGGTTCAGAGGCACACGCCGCGCTATGGACAATGCATCACGAGCAAGCAACGACAAGAACGGCTGGTTTGGATCGCGTTTTGCCGTATCCAGGTAGGTAACCACCCGACCGTCAAATGCGGCGTCGGCACTTTCTACCAGTCTGGCACCCTGATCGCCACGTAACTTGCGTAAAGGCGACCATAGCAGCGTTACCATCAACAGAATGGCAACACACACAAGCCCGGCGCGGATCAGTAATGTCAGCGATGGTGTGAAACCGCGGAACAGGCCGGCCCAGACACCCAGGGCGGTCACCAGGCAAAAAGCCAACAACACCAGTGCGGTAAAACGCAAAACGTGCCGCAACTTTTCACGGCGCCGCGCACGTCGAAGGTAGCTACCGAAGCGGCTTATTGAAGTGATAGATGGGCTCATGAGCCATCCCTCCTGACGTCAAGACGTCTATTAGCCAATGCGCTTTCCATGAGTAGGATCAGTACCATCAGAGGTAACAACCAGCGCCATAACCACTGACGCTCATTATCGCTACTCCGCGCTAACAACACTGGATCAGCAGTAACCCCCTCACTTGCACCCTCTGTATCCGCGACATCCTCATATCGGGTACGCCATGCGTCCAGCTCAGTGTCTGTGACCAACGACAAATCAGACTCGCCCGGATCCAGTACCACGCGCACATCATGCTCACCTCGGGCACCCACTACTCTGTATATTCCCGGTTGCTCCAGCGACACCCCACCCGGCTGAGCATTGGCACCCAAGGCTATCAGGGGTTTGCTATCCGGATCCAGCAACTGCACGTTGCCGGGAAGCGAGAGTCTTTCCCCCACCGTCAGTTGGTCAGGAATAGCCGTGCTCGCATCGAAGTACCGCAGCACCGATTGCATCAGACTGACGAAAGCAGGTTGCAACGGCAAATTGCTCGTTACACCATCCAGACGGTCATTCAATAGCAGTAACGTGCCACGTGACGTTGGTCGTTCGACGAGCAGCGGTTGACGGTCGGCCGTGGACAACAGCACGCGGTCATCGGCTTGCAGTGCCATCGGAGCCAGATCATAAAAGCGTGTTCCAAACCAGTCGAACTGCCCTAATCCTAGCGGGTGCGACTCATCGATAACGCCGATACCGACACCTTGTAAATCTGTGCCATTGGGCGTCGCCGAATCACTGTTGTCAAACACCAGTGCGTTACCGTCCGTGTCCACAAACTGCAGGACATCCAGAGCAAGCGATGAGGCCGTGAGATCTCTGGCAGCGATAATATGCAGCGTTTCCGGTGGCACACGCTCAGCGGTTCCGGCGATGGGCTCCACACGCGCCAGTGAGTCTGTTTCCAATGCGGTAGTCACAAAAACGGCAGCACTGTCACGGGCAGAACGGTCCGGTCGCAGCAGCACAACGGGAGTTGGATCAGCTTGCCGAATGGTCAGGTCAAGCTGATTATCTTCCAGCAATGCATCGTCCTCCAACAGGCGAACCTGCAGTATGGGTTTGGCACCCGGTGGCATGATCAGCCCATCAAACACACGGCTTTCAATATCGCCAGCTGTAAGCTGCACACGCTCTTCAGCCAGCACACGGTCTTCAAAAAGCACTTGCACAGTGGTTATCGGCGCTGTCTGGTCTGCAGCCGTTGTGACATCGTCAGGTTGAGCCCGACTGGCGCGCAGTTGTAAGTTGACCTGCACGTTGACACCATCAGCGGAGTGCGCCGAGCCACTGAGGTGGACGTTGCGCTGCGGTTCCTGAACAACGGAATAGTGTTCCCAGAACGAAACCTCCGGTGCATAGAGCGCGTTTAGTTGTGCCGGCAATGCGCTGCGCTGCATATCGCTGATCAACCACACTTTGACAGGAACGCTTTGCTCGGCCGCCAGCTGATTCAATCGCTGCATCAGAACGCCGTAGTCGGCAGCCGTGTACATCGGTTCAAGCGTTGCCAGGGCCCGACGGATTACCGATGTAGACTCCTGGTCGTCTGCGACTCTCTGCAGGCTCTGTGCGAATGACACAAGCTCTATTGAATCCGTTTCCGGCAACTCATCTATCAGTGTATCCACTCGCTCAAGTGCACGCGACCAATGCTCTCCTGAGCGCATGGAAAACGATTGATCCACACTGATGACATGATGCACGGTGGGTTGTGCATCGTTCACCAGTGTTTTAAGCCACGGCTGCGCAAACAGTAAGCTCAACAA
>CALLPU010000200.1 GCA_938016235.1 uncultured Granulosicoccus sp.
TGGTCGGCGGACAAGGAGGCGTACCACTTGCGCCATCGTCAAACCCAAACGAGAAGTTGTTCTGGCTACCGCAGCTCGGACCATACAGCCGACGTTGAACGCCATCGTGCTGCAAATCAAAATACAGATCGTTGATATAGGTATGGGTGCCGGTGATGTCCAGAACATTGACATCTACCAGACTGCCCGTGTCAGTGACTGTTATCGTTGAAATAGCCGTTGTATTCGCGTTTGGTCCTATATTTATCGGTAAATCTGTTGCTGAATAAATTTGACTGGTGCTGTTTGCCGGGCAGCTCCCAGAGCTTGTGGAACCACCGGTAATGGTCACAGGGTGATCTTCCACTTCTCCATCCGATGCAATACCTGTAGGTCTGGAAACTGCCGATGCATTGCTCGATGCACGCAACCGTATGTATGAGTTGCCAGCGGATGCGGCCAGCAGGCCTGACCAGCGAAGTTCTGCTTGTCCGGAAACGCACGTCACAGGATGATTGAAGTTGCGCTCACTGGTATCAAAGATTCCGTTGATATTGCTGTCGAGCCAACCCGCTACTCTTGTGCCTGCAGAACACTGCACCGTCAGTGAATACTCAGATACCAAGGCGGATACTGCCAGAGTTGAGCTCACGGCATCTTCATCGTCAACGCCGTTGACATCATCACCTGAACCATTGCCCAAGCCGGTTACTGCATTCAGGGAACCCGGCTCGTTGTCTGGGCCCAACGCACCGATTCGCACACTTGTAGATTGACCTAATCGATGGAAGGCAGAACCATAGCTATCGGGCGCATCGCCATAGTCCATCGAGAAACCGGCCGTGAAGTCATAGATGGCAGCCGATGTCGTTATCAGGGATGTACCGCTGATAGCACCTGTCGTCTTGTCTACCTCTCGAACGGAATTGCCCACGTTCGAATACAAGGTACCGTCTGGCCCGATACTCATTTGCCCACCGGAACCGCTACTCAACAACTGGAACGTGCCGAGATCGGGACTGAATTTCCACCGTCCGGCGGAAGTACCCTGCCCGTCTGTGGAGAGATCAGCCGAAGAACCGTACAGGTAGACCGTACCTCCCTCGTCAATCGCGGCCACATCTCCAAATCCACCGATCTGTATGCCGGTACAATTGCATGCGGCAAGCAGATTCAGCGGCCTGACCGACACCACCTGGCTACCGTCGAAGGACATGGTCAGCTCATAAAGATCTTGTATATAGCCGTTGTTACTCTCCGAGCCCACGTAGTACTTGCCATCGAGGAACGTGCCTGCCGTGCTGTTGATGTTGGTAATAGGTGCCGTCAAAGGGCCGACGCTGAAGTCGTTCATCAATACGTGGGCAGCCGCACTACTACCTGCGGCCGGATCCCACCGGTAGACACTGGTTCCGTCCCCGTAGTAGACAAGGCCTGCCTGGAGGTTGTACGCCAAAGCATTGACACCTGCTGCAAATGGCGATGTGCTCAGCAAACGATCTGTGCCAAGCGTCAGATCGAGGCCGCGGATATCCGACTGCGATGAATAAATGAATACATCGGCAGCCTGTACTCTCGCACTCGATACATAAACAGGCAAAACGAAGCCGAGCAGAAACACCAGCCATCGCCTGCCTTGCAGAAAATGCACAATTTGTTGGAGCAAAGTAACACTCGGTAATCAACCAAGTAACCTGCTCAGCAAGAAACAAGCCCCACTGGCACTAAAAAGATAGCCATCCCTGGCTAGAGTTAGGCGTCCTGCCTGCAAGTACCACTTGGAGGAGGTTGCAGTGTGATTCACATCACAAACCTGCATAGGCATTAAAGGCGCTGCGCGAAGATGTGTCAACCGAAAGTGACGCGATACCGTGTCAAGTTAAACGGTTATTCACACACAACGACGTTACGATTGCGCGATACGTACACGCCGATATTTCCTGTACAGAAATAATCCCAGCAACACCGATATGATCAGCAGCACCCCACTGAGTAGTAACTGTGCCTGTGACCCGACGCGAACGCCTGACCCCAGCAGAACAAAGACCAGCATTTGAGGGATGTAACCCACGGCAGAAGCTGCAATAAACAGACGCAAAGGTATGGTTGTAAATCCAACACAGGTATTGGTTAACAAGTTAGTGCCCAGTGGCTGCAGACGCAAGATAAGAATCTTGAGGAATACATCGTCTTTCAACAGCACCTGTAACTGAGTGATCACCTTCGGATAGCGACCCTTTACCCAGTCGGCCAGGTACCGCCTTGAAAAAACGACGGTGAGGTAACAGCCAGTCAACGCCGCCACCAGCGACAGCATTAATGCAGGCCCGACACCGTAAGCCACCCCCGCGATAAAGGCAACCATCTGCCTCGGCAATCCGATAGAGGTTGCAAGGGCACTCAGCGCGACAAAGATCACGATACCCGGCAACCCTCTTGACTCAAGCCAGGCACCCCAGTCTGCGGCAGGTATCCAGCGAGACGGTGGAAAAACTATTCCCAGAACAATGATAACCAACAGCACCACGATCAATGCCATGCTTACATATTTACGATACTGGCTAGTTGCCTTTGTCATACTTTTCAAGACTATGTTGTTTCACCATGCAACAACTCCAGCGGCATGGACAGCTTCCTGCTTAACCCTGTATTTTCAGTACTTCCAGACACTTTATCCAGAAATAGTTCAGCCGTGGCAACGCCCATTTCATAGCGCGGTGTCTTTATCGTTGTCACTTTCATGGGCATGGCCTCTGTCAAAGGCAGTCCATTGAATCCCGCCAGTGCAATCTGATCAGGCACAGAAATTCCTTTGGACAAACAATACAAGAGCGCCCCCGCTACAAGATCATCATTAGCGAAGAACAGCGCATCAACTTCAGGGTGCGCTTCCATCACCTGCGCACAGGCTTCTCGACCGAGCAGCATGGATGAATCTTCCTCCCTGATTATTCTGCAACGTAGCGGCTTGCCCAATTCAGCCAGGCGGTTCTCAAATGCTATACGGCGCTTGACTGAGCGCGACGGACGCTCGTTCCAGGCACCGATATAACCAATGTTTTCATACCCACGTTCAACCAGATGCTCGGCCATCATGTGACCAGCCTGAGAATGAGAAACGCCGAGCGACAGATCAATGGGATCACCGTCGGCATCCATGATCTCCATCACCGGATTTTCGAACTTGCTCAATGCATCGGAAGCACCCGATGTGTGTTCAAAACCAGCCACCGCAATACCCGCTGGATTCCACGATAACAAGTCATGCACAAGGGCGGCTTCATGCTCAAGATCATAATGAGAAATACCCAGTACCGTTCGGTAACGCGTTTGACTCAATACCGAATCAATGCCATCCAATACTTCCGGAAATACTGAATGCGTCATTGATGGAACGATCACCGCCAACAAGTCACTGGTTCTGGAGGCTAGTGCACCTGCAAGCCGATTCGGCGCATAGTTCAATTGCTCCACCGCCGACTCCACCTTGAGCCGCATCTTTTCTGAAATATTGGGGGCGCCACGCATGACGCGAGAGACAGTGATCTCGCTGACGCCGCACAAGTGGGCAACGTCCTTGAGTGTGGGTCGAGCAAAACTTCTCATGGAATCCAAGACTGTAGGGGGCCCTGGTCTGTCAGGGTTGTCTGCCTCCAACAGCCTATCAAATTCGAATTGACAGCGCTGTCAATTTGCGTTTTCCTGTGTGCACCACACCAAGGAGCACTATCTGTGAAAATTGTCGCCCGTACGTTGATCGCGCTAACTGCAGTATCTTGCCTATCGATAGCCACCGCTGCCGAAGACTTCCCTAAACGCCCCATCAACCTTGTTGCACCGTTCAACGCCGGCGGCGGCACAGATCTGCTCCTGCGAGGTTTCGCACCGCACTTCGCTGATGCCATCGGTGGTGATGCCTACGTTTCTAATATGGCTGGCGGTTCCGGTACCGTCGGGGCTGCTGCACTCGCCCAACAGAAACCTGACGGGTATCAGCTGGGTTACTGGTCTATTACGGTATCAACTATCCAGCCGCAGATTAAAGACGTCCCGTATGGCCTGGATAGCTGGACGCCCATCTGCGCCGTTGCAGCGTCACCAACGTTGCTGTTTGTAAACGCCGACAGTCCATTCAATACAGTCGAGGACGTGGTTGCCGCAGTCAACGCTGACCCGGGCAAGTATGTATTTGGCTCCTCCGGGCCTGGCGCCATGACACACTTGACCACCGTTGCCGCTTTTTCAGGTCTTGGAATTCTGGACAAGCTCAAGCATCTGCCCTTTCAGGGTTCAGGACCCGCACTGCAGGCGATGGCTGCGGGCACGATTCAGTTCTTTGGTGATACCGAAATACTGATGACAAAAGGTGACTTCAAGCCATTGATGGTTTTCAACGATGAACGACTGGCTACGTTTCCCGATGTGCCTACCGCAGCCGAAGCCGGCATTGCAGCGCCTTTGAATGAACTGTATCTGTGGGGTGGATTGTTTGCACCCGCAGGTGTCGATGCCGGTGTTGTTGACAAACTCAGTGCAGCCTGTGAAGCAGCTGTTACCTCCGACGGCTTTCAGGAATTTGCCACGAAGACCAGCACGGTAATCAACTACAGGAACGCCGCAGATTTTGATGCCTTCTACCGAGCGCAGTTTGAAGCGAACTCATCTATTATCGACGCAGCGGGTTTATAAGCTGGCACACCAGCTATCCTAAAAAATCATGATCTCATGATCACTGAACGCACCACCCTGTCACTCACATTGCTGCTGTTGGGTGCAGGGTTGTTTCTACATACGTACACTCTGGGTTTTGCTGACCTGGGGGGTGCGTTCAGCCCCGTCTTCTTTCCACGCATTGTTCTGGCGGGATGGGTACTTCTGGCAACGCTGTCACTGATTGCCGATGTGCTGGCAACAAGATCCACCAACGATACACAGTGGGGGGTAGTGGCGATCATGATGCTCGCAATAGCCGGATATATAGCTCTATTGCAACCGTTGGGCTTCTTCGCCAGCTCCGTGCTTTTTTGCGCCGTATCGTTAACGGCAACAGGCCAGCGCAGCATCAGGGATATCGCCCTGTTTTCTCTGCTTGTTCCCGGGGCACTGGTTGCATTATTCAATCATGTATTAACCATGCCACTGCCCGTGTCTCCTCTACTCTGGTGGGTGTGATGCGCTTTCATCATTTAGCTCTCCCGCACATATGCTAAACGCGCTACCAGATGCACTAACGCTGCTGCTCAGCGCTCAGGGTCTTGCCGTACTGATTCTTGGAACACTGCTTGGCATCATCATGGGAGCCCTGCCAGGTATCGGATCTACCGTAGCGGTTGCCATGATCCTGCCCTTTACACTCACGATGGATCAGGCACCTGCCATACTCCTGTTGATAGCCATCTACGCAGGCTCTGTCTACGGCGGCTCGGTGTCA
>CALLPU010000201.1 GCA_938016235.1 uncultured Granulosicoccus sp.
CGATATCGCCAGCGCAGCAGATCCCTGCGCAACGATTTTGCCATTGTGGTCGAGCAGAATGGCCTTGGTGTTGGTGGTTCCCTGGTCAAGGGCAAGGATAGTGTTCACGTGAAATGCAATCAGTGTTTACGTTGAACAAGGCTAAGTCCAGCCTGCTGTATGCCGTCCGGTGACATGCCGAATTCATCCAGCAGAAAATTGGCCGAGCCTGTTGGAGCAAAGATTCCGGGTACGCCGAGTATTTTCATGGGAACCGGATGCTGTTGCACGACGACCTCGGCAATGGCGCTGCCAAGCCCGCCATGCACTGAGTGTTCTTCGCAGGTCAGGATCGCCCCTGTGTCACTGGCGGCAGCGACAATAGCGTCAACGTCCATAGGGCTGACGGTTGCCATATTCAGCACGCGAGCCTCAACACCGGCCCGAGAAAGTAACTCGGCAGCATGCATTGCACGGTGGGTCAATGTACCGTTGGCAATGATCGTCAAGGCATCGCCATCGCGCAGAACATCGGCTTTGCCCGGAGTGAACGGGTGACCGGCATCAAACAGTTCAGGTACACCGACGCGCGACAATCTCAAGAACACTGGGCCTGTATGCTGTGCCGCAAACTGTACGGCGCCGCGTGTTTCTACAGGATCTGCCGGGGCGATGATGATGATGCCGGGTAGCACACGCGTCCACGCAAAGTCTTCAATGGAATGGTGGGTCGGGCCAAGCTCCCCGTAAGCCATGCCTGCACTGATGCCGCACAACTTGACGTTGGCTTCAGAGTAGGCCACGTCCGCCTTGATTTGTTCCAGTGCGCGACCCGTCAGAAAACAGGATGCTGCGCAGACAAACGGAATCATGCCTCCGTTGGCAAGCCCGGCACCGACCCCCACCATATTCTGTTCGGCGATGCCGACATTCACCAGACGATCAGGCCATTGCTCTCGGAAGCCTGCCAGCTTGCTTGAACCAACAGAGTCGTTACACACGGCAACGATACGATGATCCTGTGTCGCTGCATCCTGCAAGGATGACACAAACGCATCTCGACAGTCATGTAAGGTCTGGGCGCTGTCCATCATGTATTGACTTCCAGTTCTCGCCTTGCCTGTTCGTATTGATCCCGACTCGGCACCTTGTGGTGCCATTCAACACGATCCTTCATGAACGATATGCCTTGCCCCTTGAACGTGTTGGCCACAATACAAGTGGGGTGCTCAGGTTCTACCTGGCTGGCATCCAGTGCGTTGCAGATCGAGAGGATGTCGTGACCGTCGATAGTGCGGCTTGCCCAACCGAATGCCGAAAACTTGTCGGTTATGGGTGCGATGTCATTGGTATCGATTAAGGTTGCGCCTTGTTGCAGACGATTGTGATCAACGATCAGGGTCAGGTTGTCCAGTTTGAACTGTGAGGCTGCCATGGCCGCTTCCCAGTTACTGCCTTCCTGCAGTTCTCCGTCGCCGCACAGAACAAAGACTCGCCACTTTTCCCCCGCGATCTTGGCCGCTTTCGCCATGCCCACAGCAATGGGTAGGCCATGACCCAGGCAGCCGGTATTGGTTTCCACACCGGGCACCTTGACGCGATTGGGATGACCGTTGAGGGCAGAGTGCGGTTGCAGAAAGGTACTCAGTTCTGCAGTATCGAAGAAGCCCCGCATGGCCAATGTGGCGTACAGCGCACAGGCGGTGTGTCCCTTGCTGAGTATGAATCGATCACGATCGGCGCGAGCTGGTTCGGTAGGGTCAATATTCAGTGTGTGAAAGTAGAGCGCGGTGAGGATATCAATGGCCGACATTTCGCCGCCGATGTGCCCGGCCCCAGCTCGAAAAACCGCCTCCAGATCCAATAGCCGAATTTGTCGAGCTGTTTCGTCGAGAGTGTGAGCGTCAGACGGCATTTCTGTCTCTGTGAATAAATATCCAGTATCATAATTTCATGCAGATATAGTGCTGTCAACTAAATATTCCGGGATCCTTTGTGGGCAATATCTGGCAATAATGCTTTGACATGAATTCCGTTATAGATTTATATTGGACCTAGAATATTTATACATGCTGTTTAAGGGAACCGGCGAAATGGTTGCATCAACACGCTGTGGAGGGTGAGGCAAGGGATGGTCTCCGACAGTAGCAAGACTGGAATAAGCGTTCTCGCTCGATTGTTCTCCGGCACAACGGGTCCGTTGATCGGGCTTTTTTTGCTGGTGGCTTACTTGAGCTTTGCCACCGACACTTTTTTCACCTTACGAAATTTCCTAAACATTCTTGATCAGATAACCGTGCTGGGGATTCTGGCCATCGGGATGACCTTCGTGATCCTGATAGGCGGTATCGATCTGGCGGTGGGGTCCATTCTCGCCTTGTGCATCATGGTGATGGGTTACCTGGTCAAGGAAGCTGGCTTGCCGATGTGGCTGGGCATTGTGCTTGGTCTGACGGTGGCCGGACTCGCCGGTGGTGTCTCTGGAACGCTGATCGCTTTTTTTCGTGTGCCTGCCTTTATTGCAACTCTGGCCATGATGTCGGCTGCGCGGGGTTTGGCCAACATGGTAACGGACGGTCATCAGATCATCAGTTTTCCTATCTGGTTCAATCTGATGGCATTGATACGGCACGGGGGCTTTCTGACCATCACGGTGGCCGTCATGTTCGTGGTGTTTGTGGTGTGTTGGCTTTACTTGCGTTTTACCTCCGGTGGTCGAAGTCTTTACGCCATTGGTGGCAATGAAGAAGTGGCTCGATTGGCCGGCATCAACGTGAAACTGCACACGGTGGGCGTGTACGTGGTGTCTGGTCTGCTGGCAGGGCTTGCCGGCATCATGCTCGGTGCCAGGCTTGATTCTGTTCAGCCCAGCGCCGGTTTTACCTATGAGCTTGATGCCATCGCTGCGGTGGTTATTGGTGGCACGAGTTTGTCTGGCGGTACCGGCGGGCTGACCGGCACAGCGATTGGCGTGCTGATCATCGGTGTACTCAGAAACGGCCTGAACCTGTTGGGTGTATCGCCGTTTACACAACAGGTGGTTATTGGTGTGGTGATAGCGCTGGCCGTTGCGGCAGAAGCGCTAAAGAAGAAGTAGATGCAGGCAGCATGAGCCCAGCGGATTGTAGCGCCCAGAATACTGTGTGTTGCGATGAAGCTGGTACTAAAACGTGAAGAGGAGATAACGAAACGATGACTATCAGAAAAACCATTTTATCGAGCGCTGTCATGGCCACTGTGGTTCTGGCGCCGTTCAGTGTCAACGCTGCGGAGGTCAAGAAAATAGGCTTGGCAGTGCCGAATCTGTCAGCGAACTATTTCATACAAATACAGGAGTCGGTTGAAGAATACGGTGCATCGCTGGGTATGGAAGTGATCACGGTCAACGCGAATAACGACAGTGCTACTCAAGTAAGCCAGGTGCAGGATCTGTTGACGCAGAACATCGATGCGTTCATCTATATCCCGGCTGGCGCTGCGGCAGCCACGGTTCCAACGCGATTGGCTCGCGCTCAGGGAATACCGGTAGTAAACGTGGATCGCAACGCCGATGATGAACCTGGCGATACGTTTATAGCCGGTGAAGGGGTGAAGTCTGCCTATGAAGTCTGCAGCCATCTTATCGGGCTTGCCGACGGTAAAGGTGAGATGCTCATGATTCACGGACAAAAAGGTGTGACCCCTGAAGTGAATCGTACCAAAGGCTGCATGCAGGCCATTGATGAAGCGGATGGTGTCTCATTGGTAGGGCAGCAGTGGAGTGAGCGTTGGTCACAGGATGAAGGCTTTGCCATTGCGCAGAACCTGCTGCAGGCCAATCCGAACGTGAACATCATTTTCGGCCAGGCCGATGGACTGGCAATGGGTGCGGCCAAGGCAGCTGCCGCTTCAGGCTCTGACCAGGAAATCTTTGTGGGAGGTTATGATGGTGATACGGGTGCCTTGCTGGCATTGCGCGACGGTGTGTTCGATGTTACAGCCACGCAAAGCACACGCACCATGGGCCGTCTGGCCGTGGATTCAGCCGTTAAGCTGGCCGCTGGTGAAAGCGTACCGAAAGAACAGATCATCGATGCGGTGCTGACAACGCAGGAAAACGTTGAGCAATTCATCGAAGATCATCCGTA